>DATNDF010000017.1 GCA_035607015.1 Candidatus Angelobacter sp.
TGCTTGTCCTGCGTCGGCACGAAGCCGGTCGGCACCTTGTTGAAGCTCCAGCCGGTGAGGAGCACCAGCCCGCCATAAACAATCAAGGCGACGGCGCTCTTGCGCAGAACCGTGCCGACGCCGGCGGAGTATTTGTTGCCCGACCAGGCGAAGGCGCGGTTGAACGGGCGGAAGAACCAGCCGAACAATTTTTCCATGCCACGCGCGAACCGGTCTTTCGGCGCCTGATGATCCCTGAGCAGCACCGCGCACAGCGCGGGCGAAAGCGTCAGGGAATTGATCGCCGAGATGACCGTCGAGATCGCGATGGTGATGGCGAACTGTTTATAGAACTGACCCGTAAGTCCGCTGATGAACGCCGTCGGCACGAACACGGCGCAGAGCACGAGCGCGGTGGCGATGATCGGACTGGTGACTTCGCTCATGGCCCGTTTCGCGGCGTCCACCGGCGACAGGCCGAGCGCGATGTTGCGCTCGACGTTTTCGACGACGACGATGGCGTCGTCCACCACGATGCCGATGGCCAGCACCAGGCCGAACAGCGAAAGGTTGTTGATGGAAAATCCGAGCGCCAGCATGACGGCGAAGGTTCCAACGAGCGACACGGGCACGGCGGCGAGCGGGATGATCGAGGCGCGCCACGTCTGAAGAAAAAGGATGACGACGATCACGACGAGCAGAATGGCTTCGAGCAGGGTGTGAACCACGGCCTCAATCGAATGCCGCACGAAAACGGTCGGATCGTAAACCACCGAGTAATCCACGCCGCTCGGGAAGTTGCTTTTCAATCTCTCCATCGTGCTGCGGACCCTTGCAGAAAGTTCCAGCGCATTGGCGCCGGGAGTTTGAAAAATGGGCAGAGCGACGGCCGTTTTGTTGTCGAGCAGTGAACGCAACGCGTAACTGCCCGCGCTGAGTTCGATGCGGGCAACGTCCTTGAGCAGGGTTTTTTCACCGTTCGGCCCGGTCTTCACAATGATCTGGCCGAATTCCTCCGTTGAAATCAGCCGTCCCTTTGCGTTGATCTGTAATTCAAAGTTCACCGGTGAACTGACCGGCTGCTGCCCGATCGCGCCCGCGGCAACCTGCACATTCTGCTCGCGGATGGCGCCGACGACGTCGCTCGCCGTGAGATTTCGAGCCGAGATCTTATCCGGGTTGAGCCAGACGCGCATGGCGTAATCGCCCGAGCCGAAGACTTCCACGTCGCCCGCGCCGGGGATGCGCGCGAGCACGTCCTTTACCTGCAGGGTCGCATAGTTGCGGAGATAGACCTCGTCGTAGCGGCCATTGGGCGAGAATAAATGGACGACCATCGTCAGGTCGGGTGACTGCTTGACGGTTATTACGCCAAGCCGGCGGACTTCCTCGGGCAATTTGGGCAGCGCTTGCGACACGCGGTTCTGCACCTGCACCTGCGCCTTGTCGACATCCGTGCCCAGCTTGAACGTCACGGTCAACGTCATCACGCCGTCGCCCGTGGCCTGTGAAAACATGTAGAGCGAATCCTCCACGCCGTTGACGGCCTGCTCCAGTGGCGAGGCGACGGTCTCGGCGATGGTTTTTGGGTTGGCGCCCGGATATGTCGCGCGGACGACGATGGTGGGCGGAACGACCTCCGGGTATTCGCTGATCGGCAACTTCCACATCGCGATCAGCCCGACAAGGAAAATGAGGGTCGAAAGCACGCCCGCAAAAATCGGGCGGCGGATGAAGAAACTGGAAAAGTTCATGATGACTCCCTGGAATCTGTTTATCGCTTCGCAATACTCGGTTCATCATTACCAGCGACGCCTTCCTGCGGAGACACGGGCATTCCCGGCCGCACGCGCTGCAGTCCGTTGACAACAATTTTTTCGCCACCTTCCAAGCCGGAGCGAACGATGCGTTTGCCGTCAACAAGCGGGCCGAGTTTTACCGACTGATACGCAACGGTGTTGGTCTCGGTCAGCGTGAGCACATACTTCTGTGCCTGATCCGTGCCAATGGCGCGTTCCTCCACGAGCAGCGCGGGTCGGCGCTCGCTCAAGGGCACGCGGATGCGCGCGAACAGCCCCGGCACGATCCGCCCATCAGCATTCGGAAACACCGCGCGCAACAGAATGCTGCCCGTATTCGGATCGAGGTGGTTGTCGAACGACTCGATGTGCCCTTTATGCGGAAACCCTTTCCCTTCTTCGTCGGCAAGCTGCAATTGAACGGGAATCTTTCCGTCGCCGTTCGTTTCGAGCATTCTGGCCCGCGCCAGGGCGTTGAACTTCAGCAGGGAATTCTCGTCGATGTCCGCGTACACGTAAACCGGGTCCACCGAAACGAGGGTCGTCAGCAGGCTGGCAGCTCCGGCGACCCCGCTAACGTAATTGCCTTCCGTCAGCAGCGCGCGGCTGACGCGTCCGTCAATTGGTGCATGGACCTGCGTGTATTCGAGGTCCAGCTTTGCCGAGTCGAGCGCTCCTTGCGCGGCCAGAAGCGCCGCTTTTGCTTCCTGGTAACGTGCCTGACGGGCGTCGGCGTCCTCTGTCGAGATGGCCTTGTTCGCCAGCAGCTGTGGTGTCCGGTCGGCCTCACGCCGGGTGTTATCCAGTCGTACTTTGGCCTGCTCGAATTCAGCCTGGCGTTGATCGAACGCGGCCCG
Organism: Candidatus Angelobacter sp.; assembly: GCA_035607015.1. NCBI lineage: Bacteria > Pseudomonadati > Acidobacteriota > Terriglobia > Candidatus Angelobacter > Candidatus Angelobacter sp. The sequence continues at coordinate 2,636 of DATNDF010000017.1, forward strand.
GTGCCACCGCGGATCGATGACAAACAACACGTCACCTTTCTTCACCAGTTGGCCCGATTGGAACCCCACCTCCTGGATGTAACCGGAAACCCGCGGGCGCACGTCCACCGATTCCACGGCCTCCGTTCGGCCCGTGAACTCATCCCATTCCACGACTTCCTTGCGTTCAACCGGCGCGACCGTGACGGATGGGGGCGGTGGTGGCGATTGCGCGGTTTGCCGGGCGCACCCTTGCAACAGCGTGACGATCACCGCCAGCAAAACAACAGAAGAAGTCGGGGAAAATAATTTGATCTTCGACATAAACATCAAGCGTTGAGGATTTCAGTTTTTCAAAACAGGAATTCGGTTGTGCTACTCGGCGAACGACAGAATCGGTTCACCCTGCCGGATGGATTCCTGACGGGCATGCCACCCGGCAACGGCCTGAATCTTCTCGACGGCGAGTTGGGGGAAAATCAGGTGAGCGAATCCTGTTTGCCAGGCGATGGCTTCCGCCTCGTTGAGGGCGAGCTGAAAAACACGAGGCTGGTGTTTGCTGAGCGCCGAGAACTCCTGTTCTATGATCGCGCGAACGGCCGCGAAGCCGACGCGCGCATCCGACGATGTCTGACGATGGTTTCTGTTCATTTCAGTCTGACTTGTTATCATGGTTCGAGTTGCATTCATATGGGCCGAAAGGAGTAGTTGTCTGTTTAGTCAAATAAACGCCCAAAAAAACTCTTTGCTTTACGCGGGCACCAGCGACGGCTCTTTTGTTCCTAACAACTCAAATGTTCCCCGCACTGCTTCGCGGAGCACAGTCAGGTCGTTTTGGATGCGCGCCTGTGTGAGCAACCCTTCGTAATAGACGAACAGCATTCTCGCTTTGGCGGGGGCGTCCGGCGCGTTGATCAATCCGGCGGCGTGCGCTTCACGGATCGCCGCTTCAAGATACTTTCGTTTGTAATCGAGGATCTCCTCGATTTTTTTCCTCAAGCGGTCCTCTTGAGTGCTGACCTCGGAACCGAGCGTGAATAGCGGGCAACCGAGCACCCGGCCGCACTTGGCCTTGATTTCAGTCTGAAAACGATAGCCAAAGTCGCAGTAGCTTCGGAGTCGGTCCAACGGCGAAATCGTGGCTGAGAACAGGGAATCCAATTCCGGCCGTTTGCGCTGCCAGTCCTCGTCGATCGCGGCCACAGCCAGGTCGGCCTTCGAGTCGAAGAAATAGTAAAAACTGCCCTTCTTGACGCCCGCCTTCTCACAGATTTGATCGATGGTGGTACTCCCGTAGGAGCCGGTCCAGATCAGTTCCCTGACCGCTTCCATCAATCTTTCTTTGGCATCACTGACACGACCCATAAAATAATTTTCTCTTCAATCCGCGCCCACGCTTTTCGCTGGTGCACGACTAACTTAGCCAATTGGACTAATCAGTCAACTATTTTTTTGGAAGAGTTTTTCAGGCGTGTTCATTCCTTGTACGCTAAGGTGTTAGCTCTCGGCCGGGTTGGTTTGATTGAAGATTGCTCCACTTGTCCCAGGACACGGTCTGATTCGGTGCAAGAAGGCTGGGACCTCGGCGGGAAAAGAGCAAGGTGGTCGGCGCTGCGCGGTTTGGTGGCCGCAGGCGTTTCCGGGCGGTACGCCAACTTTCATTTTCATCCGGGGTGGCGGCTGACTACTTTCTTTCCATCGTCGTCCCGGTTTGATAGAAAATGTCATTCACACATCAGTTGTGAATTGATCGCATGAGCAAGTCTGTTTCATGGCACGGCCTCGCGGTCGCATTGACCGCGGCAGTCTGGTTAACGGTGACAACTGCCCTGGCTGGCGCGGCGAAGAAGGAGACTTCCGCCGAACCCGTCGAGTTCAGTTCGCAAATCCGTCCGATCATCTCCAGTAAATGCTTCAGTTGCCACGGTCCGGACGAGGGCTCACGCAAGGCCAAACTGCGATTGGATCTGCGCGACGACGCCCTCAAGGACCACAAAGGCACACGCCCCATCGTTCCGGGCGATCTTGCCGACAGCGAAATGATCCGTCGCATCACCGCCAGGGATCCCGATGATCTGATGCCGCCGCCCAAGACCGGCCGCACGCTTTCAGCAGTCGAAATCGATCTGATAAAGCGCTGGATTAAAGAAGGCGCCCCGTACACACCGCATTGGGCTTTCCTGAAGCCGGAACGGCCCCCGCTGCCCAGGGTCAGAATGCGTTCATGGCCGCGCAATCCAATTGACTCCTTCATTCTCGCGAAACTTGAAAAGAACGGCTTGAAGCCGTCGCCCCCGGCCGATCGCTACGCGCTGGTCCGGCGTCTGTCGCTGGATCTGACCGGCCTGCCACCGACGCGGGAGGAAGTTAATGCCTTTGTCAGCGACCGGCGTCCCGATGCCTACGAGCGGCTGGTTGACCGTCTGCTGGGTTCGTCCGCCTATGGCGAACGCTGGGCGCGCGTGTGGCTTGACCTGGCGCGCTACGCCGATTCCGCCGGTTACGGTTCCGATCCGCTCCGCCCGAACATCTGGCCGTGGCGCGACTGGGTGATCCGCGCACTGAACGACAACATGCCTTACGACCGGTTCACGATCGAGCAGATCGCCGGTGATCTGTTGCCGAACGCGACCGACGAAGACCGGATCGCGACCGCGTTTCATCGCAACACGATGACGAACACCGAGGGCGGTACGGACGACGAGGAGTTCCGCGTCGCGGCTGTGAAGGACCGCGCCAACACCACGGCGCAAGTCTGGATGGGTCTGACAATGGGTTGTGCGCAGTGCCACACCCACAAGTATGATCCGATCACCCAGCGGGAATACTATTCTTTCTACGCTTTCTTTAATCAGACCGAAGACAATGACCGGCCTGACGAACGTCCCACGCTGCCGCTGCCGACACAAGAGCAGCGCGAAAAAATGGACAACATCCGGGCGCAGATCGTCGCGTTGGAAAGTGAGCGAAAGAAAACAACCCCGGAATTTGAGGCCGACCTGGCCAAATGGGAAAAGGGACAGGCCAAAGGCATTGGCTGGATCACGCTCGAACCATTCGCCCTCGAATCGTATGAAGGCGCGACGCTCGGCAAACTGCCCGACAACTCCGTTCTCGCCACTGGCAACTCGCGGGAGCGCGACACCTACATATTCAAAACGCGAACTGATTTGACCAATATCACCTCTGTCCGGCTCGAACTGTTGCCGGGTGAAAGTCGGCCGAAGCAGGGGCCCGGTCGCAGCGCCGAAACCGGAAAAGGGGTGTTGAACGAAATTCAACTCGCAGTGCGCGCGCCGAAGACGGAGCCGCCGCGCGCGCGCTTCGTCCGTATCGAATTGCCGGGCGCGCAACGCGTCCTTTCGCTCGCGGAAGTCCAGGCCTTTGACGAACAAAAGAATATCGCGACCACCGGGAAAGCGAGCCAATCAAGCACCGACGATGGCGCCGCGGCAGACCGGGCAAACGATGGCAACACGGACGGCAATTTCGATGCGGCATCCACGACGCTGACCAAGGCTCAGGACAATCCGTGGTGGGAGCTGGATCTCGGCGCGGACATATCACTCGAAGAAATTGCCATCTGGAACCGCACCGACCGCGGCTT
>DATNDF010000018.1 GCA_035607015.1 Candidatus Angelobacter sp.
GGTCGGTGTGCCGCGTGACGATCTCGCGAAAAGCCGGTTCATTTCCGCGTTCGGCATAATCGCGGAGCAGTTGGGCGTCGGATTTGTCCCGCATCTCACCTATTAAACAACCGAGAGTGGCGAAATCCGACAAAGTTTTTAACATCGTCGCCAGGAATAAGATTGTATCGCCGTCAACTCGTCGTCCGATTCATGCGGTCATCGGAGTCTTTGGTTGTGTCCGCCCGCTTATCGGTCAAACAGCTTGTGATCACGGCACAGTCGTTCGTACTCGTCCAAGTTTTCTGACCGGGCGACCACGTACTCAACGCCTCCGTTCAATGCCGAACGATGGGCCGCCTCCACGACCACCTGCGCGCTCAGCACATCGAGTTGCGTCACCGCAAAGTCTTTTTTTCCGCGCACGGCGTCACGAAACTGTGAGTGAGCGATTTCATAAGCCCTCTGGAAGCGAGGCTGAAACTCCGCGAACTGCCCTGAGAGTTCCGTCATTTGAAAGGTTTTCGACAGCGAGTGCAGCTTTCCGCAATCGGTCCAAAGTTCAACGGGGATCGGGCCGGGGTAACCACAGAATCGTCCGACGTGCAGGGTTCCCTTCGTGCCGATGATGCAGGTCTCGTTGTTGTAACCGGAGGCGTGCGTTCGGCTCAAATCCAGGCGGCAGATCGTCCCGCTCGGGGTCGTGAAACCAACGTGGGCAGTGTTCCCACCCTCGTCGATGGGGCTGTGATAATCTTTCGCGTGAAACATCTTTCCCCAAACGACGCGCGGAAACTCACCCGTCAACCAAAGCGCTTCATCGGCGACGTGAATGCCCATGTCAATGATCAATCCCCGGCTCGAGTAGGTCGGAGGAGGTGGGTGCTGATCTCTGAGAATCGAGCGAATCTCGCGAATTTCTCCCACGCACTTCTCGTCCAGCAACTGCTTCGCGTAACTCAGCGCTTCGTCGAACCTGCGCTGCAGGCCGATTTGCAGCAGAGTTTTCTCGACGCCGATTGCCTTTACGAACGAAAACCCTTCCCTGAGATCCGCAGTGAGTGGTTTCTCCAGATAGACGGGTATGCCAGCACGTACAAATGGTTCCGCATCTCGGGCATGGTCTTTGGTGTGAGACGAAATGACGACTGCGTCGATGGCTCCACGTTGCGCCATTGAAGACGCATCTCTAAATGTCGCGGCGCTTTGGACACCGAGTCGTTGAACAGCGCCCGCGAGAGCACCGGGATTTTCATCCCCTATGGCAACCAGTCGTTGCCCTTAGCGAGCAATATTTCCCCATGCACGCAGCCGCAGCGACCCACACCGAACAACCCGTAACGGAACACAGCATCACTCATATTGTCGCTGCGTGCTCATTGCATTCGTGCTGCCAGTCATCCTAAATGGTAAAGATTCCAAATCGACAATCACTTTGTCAACGCGACAGTACTGAAGGCGGCTTCCGCGGTAGTGGACAAGATGCAGTTCGACGGCACGCAGTTTAGTCGGGACATTGCGGCGAAGGCGCTCTCATAGCCTCAGTCGAGGTTGCCTGCCTCCGCGGGGAGTTATTTTGTCCCGTATTTGTTCACCAGCCATTGAATCGCGTTTTGTTCGCCGAACATGATGGATCGCTGGTCGTAATTGATCCAATCCTGCAGAGTCATCCGGGATTGCAGCGGGCTCAATTGCGCGACCAGATCGTGAATCGCCGTCTTCTGGCCGGCAATTTGATCCTGCCGATCCTTGACCGTGAGCCCGCCGGCGCCAAAGGCCGCAGCCGGGTCCTGCGAATCCAGCGCCATGTTTTGAATGGCAAGCCCTACCAACTGCGTCACCAGCGGGACTCCCACGTTGCGATTCGCTCCTTCGAGCTGCGTACCGAGGTTGGTCATCATCTGCTGGACGGCTTGGGCTGACGCCGTGTCGCGGGCCTGCCGATAGGAAGCGGCCAGGTCCGACATGTTCTGCGCCAACTGCTTCATCTCCTTTAATTGCGGCAGTTCCAATCCCCAAGTCGCTGCCATGCTGGTTTCAGCTTCCTGGAAACCCGCGGAACGATACGCCTCCATGTCGCCTTGGAAACGCTCTGTCGTGTAATCTTGAAACTTGGATTTCCCGGCCGCCGCAATCAGATCCTGCACCGCCTGGTCGGGCTGGCCGGATTTGAAATAGTTGAAGGCGGACAGGTAGTTGGCGATGGCATTGTCCGGCGCAGTTTGTTTGAACATGTCAAGCCAACGCCGTGTCTGCTCGGGGGGTGCGTCCTTTTGGAACGCGGCCTCGAAAGCCACGCGTGGATCGTTGGGAAATCTTTTCATCGCCTCTTCGAGCAGCGTCGTGTTGCCCGAGGTCCGGAATGCGGCGAGCAAACTGGCGGCGTCACGATTGTTCTCACTCGCGAACGCGTCCGATTGCTCGGGAGTCAATTTGGGCGGGTTTTCGCCGTTGAGAATCCGGCTGATGAGATTGCTTGAGGACAACTCGTCCGACGCCGCCGGCGCGGTCGCCCTGACACGCGGAGCGGGCAGACGCGGGGCGCGCCCCGGCGGTGGGACGGCCAGTTGCTTCCATGCGTCATCGCGCTCCTGTTGCAATTTCTGGATTTGCCCAATCAGGGGCGCTTGTTGTTGCTGGAGCGTTTGGTTTTGAATTCGCAACCGAGCGACTTGGCGCGCTTCGTAGATTCCAGTTCCGACAGCGGCAACAAGTGCTGCACCAATAAAAGTCTTTTGCATTGTGGTCATGGCAATCGTTTTCGTTGCTGCAATGGCTGTTGAAGTTGAGGCCGTCGTTCCCGCCATCGCGGCGGCCGTTGAAATCGTGACCGCCAAACCAACCGGCGCCACCTGGACAGCGTTGGCGGAGATGACGACGATCAGTCCGCCCGCGCCGACGGTGACGCCGCGTTTGGCGAAGAATTCCCGCAGGCGTTCGACAGCCCGGCTTACGCGCTTTTGCGCGGCGTCGTCGGACGTGCCGAGAGTTGCGCCGACCTCGCGGAGAGACTTGTTCTCGAAGTAGCGGAGCAGGACGGCGGCGCGGTCGGTGTCGTCAAGCGCGGACATGGCATCGTCGAGAAGAGGTTCAATGTGGGTCCAGTCGGCGGCGGAGGCGTTCATGGCATTCATCTCGGTGGCGACTTGTTCGCGCAACTGGCGTCGGGCTTCGCGGCGGACAACATCAATGGCGGTGCGGCGGGTGACTTGATAGAGCCACGCAGTGAGGATGGTTCCGGGTGCGAGACGGTGCGCGCTGCGCGCGAGGTCGGTGAAGACGGATTGGGCGACTTCCTCGGCCAGTTGCCGGGAGCGGACCTGCCGCAGCGCGGCGGAATGGACGAGGTCAAGGTGGCGGTGGACGAGTTCGGCGAACGTGTCCTCGGAGCGCCGTCGCGTGTATTGGTCCAGCAAATCCAGGTCCTTCTTCATCTTTCCATCAGTATATCGTCGCCAGCATTTGGAATCCGACAAATATTCCACGAAAAACGGCGGTGTGAGGTATTTCCTCGTGGCTTTACTTTCAGGCCCGGGTCGCGCAACTTGGCGGCGACATGAAACGAATAGGGTTTTATTTGTGGCTGTTGGGATGGCTGGCGTTTGGACCAGTTCAGCCGGGTATTTGTGCGGAGACCAACGAGGCGCCGCATTTTCAGGAGTTGTTCCGCCTGCTTCGCACCAACCTGCCCGACGTGAGCGAGGAAGATCTGAACCGTGCCGCGGTGCAGGGGTTATTGAATCAGTTTTATCCGCGCGTCATCCTCAGCACCAACAGCCCGACGACTGATGCCGGTGCAGGGGATTCTCCGGTCAGCACCAGCACTGTGTATGGTGAATCATACGGATATGTGCGCGTGGCGCGGGTGGCGACCGGACTGGCAGATCAGATCAAATCGTCTTTTGAAAAACTCGAAGCGACGAACAAATTGAAAGGGCTTGTCCTCGATTTGCGTTATGCCGGGGGACGGGATTACCTGGCGGCGGCGAATACGGCCGACCGGTTCGTGTCGAAAGAACAGCCGTTGCTGGATTGGGACGAGGGCTCGGCCCGCGCGACGGCAAAGGCCGAGGCGATCAGCGTCCCTCTTGCGGTGCTCGTGAATCAACAAACGATCGGCGCAGCCGAGGCTCTGGCGGCGGTCCTGCGCGAGACGGACGCGGCGGTGTTGATCGGTTCGCGCACGGCGGGACAGGCGCAAGTGTTCAAAGAATTCGATCTGTCGAATGGGCAACGATTGCGCATCGCCACCGGACAGGTCAAAACCGGCAAGGGCAAAATGGTGCCCGCAACCGGTGTCGTGCCCGATATCGAAGTGCGCATAAGCGCTGAAGATGAGCGGGCCTACTTTGCCGACCCGTTCAAGATCCTGCCGCGGCCGGCGGCGCGTCTGCGGGCGACCGACAATGTTGCGCGGACCGGTTCCACGAACCAGATACCGCGCCGGCGGCTCAATGAAGCCGAACTCGTCCGGCTGCAACGCGAGGGTTCCAGCCCGGACGAGCAGGACACGATCGTGTCCGCGGGCGGCGTGGACCAGGATTCGTCGATCTCCGTGGTACGCGACCCGGCGCTGGCGCGGGCCCTTGATCTGCTGAAGGGCATTGCAATCGTCGAGAGAACGCACACCCGCTGATTTCGCCGTTGACTTTTGCCCCGCACGACCCAAGTTGGAATAATTGTCGCGAGCATGAAAACCATTCTCTTCGTCTGCACCGGAAATGTTTGTCGCAGCCCGATGGCGGAGGGACTTTTCCGGCACGCTGTCAAAGGCCGCGGGGATTTTCGCGCGTTTTCCGCGGGCGTCGGAGCGATCGAAGGGCAGCCGCCCAGCGGGTACGCGGTGCAGGCGTTGCAGGAGCTGGCCATTGACATTTCGGCGCACCGCAGCCGCATGCTGACGGCAGACGTGGTTAACCAGGCCGATTACATTTTTGGCATGACGCACGGGCACGTTGACGCGATCAATCTGCTTTATCCGCAAGCGACCGAGAAAACATTTTTACTCCGCGAGTTTGATGAAACACTGGATATTTTTGAGAAGGACATTCCGGATCCGATTGGCGGCTCGTACGAGATTTATCTCGATTCTCGTGACCAGATCGAGCAGGGCATCGCGTCCATGCTGAAATTCATCGACCAGACGTCCGGCGGCGGTCCCGCAGGTGTGGCGCCCAACAAAAGTGTCACCGTCGCGCTTGGCGCGGACCATGCCGGCTACGAATTGAAGGAATCGCTCAAACAGCACCTCGAACAGCGCGGCCTGAAGGTTTCGGACTTCGGGGCCGATTCGACGGCGTCGGTCGATTATCCTGATTTCGCCCAAGCGGTGGCGCGGCACGTGGCGGAACAAACAAATGAGCTTGGCCTGCTCGTTTGCGCCACCGGCGTCGGCATGAGCATCGCCGCCAACAAGGTGCCGGGGGTCCGCGCGGCGCTCGTGTTCGACGAGAAAATGGCGGCGCTTGCCCGGCAGCACAATGACGCGAACGTGCTTTGTTTGGGCGGCAGATTCGTGGGCGCGGAACAGGCGAAGAAAATCGTGGACGCTTTTCTCGATGCCCGTTTTGAAGGCGGCCGTCACGCGCGGCGTCTGGGTAAGGTCGAGCGCATCGAGGCCGCGGGTGCGCTGCGGTTGGAAACGGTTGACCCGGAGATCGCCGAGGCGGTGCGTTCCGAGGGCCAGCGCCAGCAGGAAAACATCGAACTGATCGCGAGCGAAAACTTCACGAGCCCGGCGGTGATGGAAGCGCAGGGCTCGGTGCTCACGAACAAGTACGCCGAGGGTTATCCGCGCAAACGCTGGTACGGCGGATGTGAAAATGTGGATACCGCCGAGCAACTGGCGATTGACCGGGCGAAAAAATTGTTTGGCGCGGAGCACGCCAACGTGCAACCGCACTGCGGCAGCAGCGCGAACATGGCGGTCTATTTCGCGTTTCTGAAGCCCGGCGATAAAATGCTGACGATGGACTTGAGCCACGGCGGCCACTTGACGCACGGCAACAAGGCGAATTTTTCTGGAAAGTTTTTTGAGATCATCCACTACGGTGTGCGGAAGGAGGACGAACGGATCGATTATGACCAGCTTGCGAGGATGGCGCGGGAGCACCGCCCGAGGATGATCACCGTCGGCGCCAGCGCCTACCCACGCGCCATTGATTTCAAACGGATGGGTGAAATCGCGCGCGAAGCCGGCGCATTACTGCTGGCGGACATCGCGCACATCGCGGGACTGGTCGCGGCGGGGTTGCACCCGAGTCCCATGGAACATGCCGATTTCGTGACCACGACGACGCACAAGACACTGCGCGGGCCGCGAGGAGGGTTGATCCTGTGCCGGGAAAAACATGCGAAGGAGGTGGATTCGATGATTTTCCCCGGTATTCAAGGCGGACCCTTGATGCACGTGATCGCGGCGAAAGCGGTTTGTTTTCACGAGGCGCTGCAGCCGGCATTCAGGGAATACCAGCAGCAGATCGTGAGGAACGCAAAGGCGCTCGCCGACGGAATGAAGCGGAATGGTTTCCGGCTGGTCAGTGGCGGCACCGAAAATCACCTCATGCTGGTGGATGTCGGCTCGCGCGGCCTGACCGGCAAGGAATGTCAGACGGTGCTCGATGAGGCGGGCATCACGGTGAACAAAAACACAATTCCGTTTGAAACCCGCTCGCCGTTCCAGGCCAGCGGCATTCGCCTCGGCACACCGGCGGTAACGACGCGCGGCATGAAAGAGCCGGAGATGGCGGCGATCGCCGACATGATCAGCGAAGCGCTGCTGGACATAAAAAATGTTGACGCCGCCCGGAAGGTGCGCCACCGTGTGCGCGAATTAACCGCAAGATTTCCCTTGCCGTATTGATTTTAACTGAACGACCTTCGGCAGTCCCTTTTGGAACTGCGCCAGATTGAACGGATTTTTCATGCTGGCTGACTAAGAGGAAGTGTCGGCAGTCCCTAAGCCGTGTCCGCAGGTTCGTTGATTTGTCACCTGATTTAATCCTATGCCACGAGTCGCCAGGAAAACCGCCCGTCCCCGGGGCAAACCGAGAAGAATAGAAGGATTGCCGGAGGACGTCGAATTGTCCGAGGCCGCCGAAGCGGGCGCGCCAAAATCGTCCGCGGATCTTCGACCGCCGACGGGGCCGGCTGAGTCTGGCGGGACCGGCGAGGAAACCGCCGCGGGCGGCGAGCCGAAAGGGGGAAAAACGATCAACATCAGCCAGCTGCAGGCAATGTCCATGGCCGAGTTGAACCACATGGCCAAGGACATGGGGATCGAAAACTTCGGCACGATGAAGAAGCACGAGGTGATCTTCCAGATCCTGCAGAAGAACGCGGAACGCGCCGGAATTTTGTTTGCCGAAGGCGTGCTGGAGATTCTGCCCGAAGGGTTCGGCTTTCTACGCTCGCAGAGCTTCAATTATCTGCCGTGTCCGGAAGACATCTATGTTTCGCCTTCGCAGATCCGCCGGTTCGATTTGCAGACCGGGGATGTTGTCTCCGGGCAGATCCGTCCCCCGAAGGAGAAAGAACGCTTTTTCGCGCTGCTCAAAGTCGAGGCTGTAGGCCACGAAGATCCGGACAAGGCGAAAGACAAGACGCACTTCGACAATCTCACGCCGCTTTTTCCCAACAAGCGGTTCATCCTTGAGACGTCGCAGGACGAGCTTTCCACGCGCGTGCTCGATCTGGTCTGTCCCATCGGCAAGGGGACGCGCGGACTGATCGTCGCCCCGCCGCGGACGGGCAAGACGGTCCTGTTGCAGAAGGTGGCCAACGCCATCATCAAGAACAACCCGGAGTCGTATCTTTTCATTCTGCTGATTGACGAGCGACCGGAGGAAGTGACCGACATGGAGCGGAGCTGCCGGCCGGCAGAGGTCATCAGCTCGACGTTCGACGAACCGCCCGAACGCCATGTCCAGGTCGCCGAGATGGTGATCGAAAAGGCGCGGCGCATGGTCGAGCACAAGAAGGACGTGGTCATCCTGCTGGATTCCATCACCCGTCTGGCGCGCGCCTACAACACCGTGCAGCCTCACTCCGGCAAGATTCTCTCAGGCGGCGTGGATGCCAACGCGCTGCACAAACCTAAGCGGTTTTTTGGCGCGGCCCGCAATATCGAGGAAGGCGGCTCGCTGACGATTCTCGCCACAGCCCTCGTGGACACCGGCTCGCGCATGGACGAAGTCATTTTTGAAGAGTTCAAGGGCACGGGCAACATGGAAGTTCACCTTGACCGCGCGCTCGTGGACCGGCGCATTTTCCCGTCGATCAACATCGAGCGCTCCGGGACGCGCAAGGAGGAACTGCTTTATCACCCCGATGAGTGCAGCCGGGTGGTCATCCTCCGCCGCGCACTGACCGGCGTGCCTCCGGTCGAGGCCATGGAGCTGATGCTGAACAAGCTTAAGAAGACGCAGAACAACATCATGTTTCTGCTCTCCATGGGGACGGGGACCTGATCGAAAACCCGGCCCGGATCCTCCGAAACGGCCTCTTTCTCGATTTTTTCGAAAGGCAACGGAGGATGTTCTTCCAGCAAAAGCCGGTCAGCTTTCTTTTGCCATTGCTTGTGAAATAATTGGCAAGTTAGTGTCGGCAAAGCTGGCTTCTGGTTTTGATCGTACAACCGTCAAAGAAATCCGGTCTGCGCGGCAGCGCAATCGCGCTGCTCGCGCTGGCCTTCCTTTTCGCGGGATGCCGCCGGGACGAGATTGCTGTTTACCGTGTACCCAGGGAAAAAGAGCCAGTGGTGGCGGGCGCGCCGCCGCGGATTCAGTGGAAGACGCCGCCGGGTTGGGTGGAGCAGACGCCCGGTGGCATGAGCGTCGCCAGCTTTCTGATTCCTGGCGATGCGTCGCGCAAAGCGCAGCTTTCGGTGATGACCTTCCCCGGGGAGGGTGCCAGCGAGTTGAGTCTGGTCAACATCGTCCGCGAAAACGCGGGGCTGTCGCCCGTCAGTGACGAAGAACTGGCCAGGCTGGTCGAAACCGTCAAGGTCGGCCGGTCAGCGGCCAAACTGGTTGATCTGACCGGCGCGATGAACGCGTCGAGCAACGCTCCGCCGAACCGTATTCTGGTGGCCGTGCTTGCGCGCGGGGGCATCACCTGGTTTTTCAAACTCTCAGGTGATGCGACGGTCGTGTCCGAGCAAAAATCCGCCTTCCTCGATTTTCTGAACTCCATCGCATTCGTTGAATCCGGCGGAACCGACGTGGGCGGCGCGCATTTCGCGGGCGCGGACGAAGGGCGCTTGCCGGACGCCCAACCGAACGATTTGAACACCTCACACACCCCGGCTGGCAAGCCCTCTTGGGAGATTCCCGCCGGCTGGCAGGAGGTGCCTCCCACGGAAATGCTGCTGGCAAAATTCCTCGCTGGCGGCAACGACGGCAAGGCGGAGGTAACGGTCAGCGCGTTTCCAGGCGATGCAGGGGGCCTGCTTGCCAATGTAAACCGATGGCGCGGCCAGGTTGGCCTGGCGCCGATAGACCAGGCCGAACTGGAGAAACAGATCACATCCCTTGACGTGATGGGCGGCAAGGCCATGTTAGTGGACGTGAGCGGTCAAAACGCGCGCGCGGGATCGAAGGCACGTCTTATCGGCGTGATTGTGCCGAGAGAAGGGCAAACCTGGTTTTACAAACTGATGGGCGACCCGGCGGTTGCTCAGCGCGAGAAAGACCCGTTTATTAAATTCGTTCAATCCGTCCGTTATCCGAATGCTTGATCGAGTTCTCAAATTCTTCACGTCGCTCCGGCTGACCGTGGTGCTGCTGGCATTCGGCATTGTGCTTGTGTTCGTCGGAACGGTGGCGCAGGCGGATGAAGGGCTTTACAACGCGCAGACGCGCTATTTCAAACATTGGCTGGTCTGGGGCGTGACCATGTTCGGTCACCGTGTTCCGATTGCGTTGCCCGGCGGTTACCTTATTGGCACGTCGCTGCTCGTCAACCTCATCGCCGCCCACATCAAACGTTTCCAGCTTACGACAAAAAAAATTGGCATCCAGCTCACGCATGCGGGGGTAATCCTGCTGCTGGTCGGCCAGCTCACAACCGACCTCTTTTCACAGGAGACGCAAATCCACTTTTTCGAGGGCCAGACCCGGTCTTACTCCGAGAGCGGGACTCACTACGAACTGGCGTTCGTGACCGATGTGGACGCGGACACGGTGGAAGTCGTTGCGATTCCAGAACGGCTTCTTGCCCGCGGCGGCGAGGTCAAACACGAGAAGCTGCCCTTTGTCATCCGGGTGAAAAGCTACTGGCGCAACTCCGATCCGTCGTTCCGCGCGCCGATGATGCAGAACGGACCGCCCCTGACAACCAATGGGATCGCGCGCAGTTTCGATTTTCAAGCGGCGGCAGAGACGAAAAGCATGGAAAGCAAAAACGTTCCCACGGCGCTCATCGAAATCATCGGTTCCAACGGATCGTTGGGCACCTGGGTCGTGTCGGGGTGGGCGGGAGATGAGCAGTTGGTCGATGTACTGCGTGAAAACTTCAGCCGGCAGGCCGGCAGACAGATGGCCGCGACCATGATCGGCAGCCTTTTGGAACCACAGAAGATTGAAGCGGGTGGAAAACAATTCACCTTCACGCTGCGCCCGTCGCGCGTTTACACGCCGTTTTCATTGTCGCTGCTCAAGGCGACGCATTCGGTTTACACCGGCACGGCAACGGCCGCCAGCCCCGATGGCATCCCGAAGGACTTTCGGAGCCGCGTGCGCGTGGAAAATCCACGAACGGGCGAGAACCGTGAAGTGGAGATTTACATGAACAGTCCGTTGCGCTACAGCGGGTTGACGTTCTATCAATATCAGATGGCGGCGGGTGAGGTGGCGCGTCAGGCGGGACGGGTGCCGTCCTCGACATTGCAGGTCGTGCGAAATCCGGCCTGGCTTACTCCCTATGCGGGCTGCATCATTGTTGCGGCGGGGCTGGTGACGCAGTTCATGATCCATCTCGTCGGATTTGTTTCCAGGAGAAAACGCGCATGAAAAAATGGTTGCCCCTCATTTTGACCGTCGTGATGGCCTCGTGGTGTTTCGGCACATTGCGTCCACCGAAGGACGCGGATTTTGCATACGCGGAGTTTGGCCGCATCCCGGTGGTGTTCAACGGGCGGGTCCAGCCGATGGACTCACTCGCGCGCAACACGTTGCTGCAACTGCGCGAGAAACAGACTGCCAACCTCGAACCGTGGAAAGACTGGAACGAAAAGCCGAAAATCATCCCGGCGATCGAATGGCTGGCCAATGTGATGATGAAGCCCGAAGCGGCGGATGACTGGCCTGTTTTCCGGGTTGATAACCCCGAACTCATCGCGTCGCTCAAACTGCCCGAGAAGGACGAACAGAAACACCAGGATGGAAAGAATTATTCATGGAACCAGATACAGCCGTCGCTCGAAACGATGGACCGGGAAAGCAAACGCATCGGCGAACGGGAGGAGCGGAAGGAATCCGACGCCAGCCAGCGCACCCCTTACGAGCGTGCCGTGATGAAGATGCACGAGCGCCTGGTGCTGTACATGAGGCTGAAGAACACGCTCCAGCCCCAGGACGCCGTTGACTGGGCCAAAGAGCTCGGCGAATTCGAAGACTCCGTTCCGGCGGGCGTTGCTGCCGTGCATGCGCAACAGGCCGGACAGAAGTACGACGAAGCCGCATTCGGGAAGTTCGTCGGGTTCGTGGAGCGATTCGACGTAATGAGGCGCTTCGAACCACCGCTGCTCGTGCCCCCGCACCACTCGGAGACTTCGCACGACGATTGGATGCGGATGGGCGAAGCCCTGCTCGAAGGGGCGCGCGGCGAAAAGATCGATCCATCGGTCCGACTCTACGCGGCGATGGCGAGCGCGTTTCGACAGGACAGAGTGGATGACTTCAATCACAAGGTCGCCGAGTATCGGGCGTTCCTGGCGCCGAACTTCGGGCCGGAACTTGCGAAAGCCGGCCGCGAGACGTTCTTCAACCGGATGCAGCCTTTCTACAATGCGATGGTCCTGTACGTCCTGGCGGGAATTCTTGCCGGTGCCTCGTGGTTCAGTCTGTCTGAGGTGTTGCGTCGCTCCGCCGTGTGGCTCATCGGGCTGGCGCTCGTGATCCACACCACCGGTCTGATCATGCGCATGCTGCTCGAAGGCCGGCCACCGGTGACGAACCTTTACTCGTCTGCAATTTTCATCGGGTGGGGCGCGTGTGTGCTGGGTCTTGTGCTCGAACGTTTCTACCGGGACGGCATCGGGGCGGTCGTCTCATCCTCCGTCGGCTTCATCACACTCATCATCGCTCACAATCTCGCCCTGGGCGGCGATACGATGGAAATGATGCGCGCGGTGCTGGACACCAATTTCTGGCTCGCCACGCATGTTGTCGTTGTGACCCTGGGTTATGCGAGCACATTTGTGGCTGGCGCTCTCGCGCTCATCTACATCTTGCGTGGTGTGTTTACACGCACGCTGGATGAGGCGACGGGCCGGGGACTGGCGCGAATGGTCTATGGCATCGTCTGCTTTGCCACGTTGTTCAGTTTTGTTGGCACCGTGCTGGGCGGCATTTGGGCGGACCAATCCTGGGGCCGGTTCTGGGGTTGGGATCCGAAGGAAAACGGTGCGCTCATCATCGTGCTCTGGAACGCGCTGATTCTGCATCTGCGCTGGGGTGGAATGATCCGTGAGCGCGGGCTTATCAACTGCGCCATCGTCGGCAACATTGTCACCAGCTGGTCGTGGTTTGGCGTAAACATGCTCGGCATCGGTCTGCATTCCTACGGGTTCATGGACGCCGCCTTCAAATGGCTCATGGGTTTCGTGGTCAGCCAGTTGGTGATTATCGGGCTCGGGTTGATGCCGCGGAAACACTGGGCGAGCTTTCGCGCCCGGGTCAATGCGGTCACTCCTCACGGTGCAAAAACCAGACCGGCGCACGCGACGTAAGGGCCTTTTTCGCGCCCTTTAATCCTTTGACGCTTCGCGACCCTTCTCGTAGCTTTCCCCACGCTTTTTGAGGCCAGCATGATCGGATTCATCATCAAAAAAATCATCGGGTCGAAGAACGACCGCGAAGTCAGGCGGTTGCGCCCGCTCGTTGCCAGAATCAACGAGATTGAAAGCAGCCTGCATTCATTGTCCGACGACGCACTTCGCGGAAAGACGGCCGCCTGGAAGGAGCGCCTCTCCAAAATCGAGGACAAAGAGGCATTGGCAACCGCCCTGGAGGAAATCCTGCCGGAAGCGTTCGCGGTCGTGAAAAACGCCTGCCGCCGGCTGTGCGGCCAGGAAATCATCGTCCGCGGCCACCCGTTGAAATGGGAGATGATCCCGTTTGACGTGCAACTCATCGGCGGCTACGCGCTGCACAGCGGGCGGATCTCGGAAATGGCCACTGGCGAAGGCAAGACGCTCGTGGCGACGCTTCCGGTTTATCTCAATGCCCTGACGGGCCGCGGCGTGCATGTGGTCACGGTGAACGATTATCTCGCCGCGCGCGACGGTGAGTGGATGGGCGCAGTGTACCGGTTTCTCGGTCTGACCGTCGGATGCATCCTGCACGATCAGCGGCCGTCAGAACGCCGCGAGCAATACAACTGCGACATCACCTACGGCACGAACGCGGAGTTTGGTTTCGATTATCTGCGTGACAACGGCATGGCCACCAGCAGGGAGGAGCAGGTGCAGCGCGGCCATTACTTCGCCATTGTGGACGAGGTGGACTCGATCCTCATCGACGAGGCGCGCACTCCGCTCATCATCAGCGGCCCGGCGGTCGTGGTGTATGACGACCAATACGGCAAATTCAAACCCCAGGTCGAATCGCTGGTCCACGCTCAGGAAAAACTGTGCAACCGCCTTTTGTCCGAAGCCGACGGGCTGATGAAAAAACTGCGCCCCACGGACGGTTCAGCCCCGAACAACCCTAGTGCGTTGGAGCACGACATCGGCTTGTTGCTTTACCGTGTCAAGATGGGTAACCCCAAGGCCGAGGGGTTGCTCAAGTTGCTTGAAGACCCGGAGAATCTCCGGTTGATGAACAAGGCGGAACTCGAACTGCACGCCGACCAGTCGAAGAAGGATCTTTACGCGCAGAAAGAGGAACTCTACTTCGCCATGGATGAAAAAAGCCATGACGCGGACCTGACGGAAAAAGGGCGAAATTTTTTAAGTCCCAAAGACCCGGATGCGTTCGTGTTGCCTGATCTGACCACGACTTTTCACGAAATCGATGCCGGGCCGGAAGCGGACCTGAAGAAGCGCCTTGAAATGAAGGCGCAGGCGCAGGCGGAGTTTGAGGCGCGCGCGCAGCAGATTCACTCGATCTCGCAACTGCTCAAAGCCTACTGTCTCTATCAGAAGGACGTGCAGTACGTGGTGCAGGAAAACAAGGTCATCATCGTTGACGAGAATACCGGGCGTCTCATGACCGGCCGCCGTTGGAGCGACGGCCTGCATCAGGCGGTCGAGGCCAAGGAAGGCGTTGAAATCGAGCGCGAGACACAGACGCTCGCGACGATCACCATTCAGAATTATTTCCGGCTTTACCAGAAACTTGCCGGCATGACCGGGACCGCCGAGACCGAGGCGCAGGAGTTTTTGGACATTTACAAACTGGGCGTGCTGGTTATTCCAACCAACAGACCGGTTGCCCGCAAGGACGCGAATGACTCGGTCTATAAGACGCGGCGCGAGAAATACAGTGCGGTGCTCAAGGAAATTCAGGACATTCACGCTCTTGGCCGGCCCATTCTGGTCGGCACCATTTCTGTCGAGGTCAGCGAGCACCTTTCGCGCATGCTGAAGAAGTCGGGGATCATTCATTCGGTGCTCAACGCGAAGTACCACCAGCAGGAGGCCGAAATCGTCGCGCGCGCCGGCCAGCGTGGTTCAGTCACGATCGCCACCAACATGGCGGGCCGCGGCACGGACATCAAACTGGGCGGTGGAGTGGCCGACCTGGGCGGTTTGCACGTGATCGGCACGGAACGGCACGAAGCGCGCCGCATTGACCGGCAGTTGCGGGGTCGCTGCGCGCGCCAGGGCGACCCCGGGTCGTCGCATTTCTTCATTTCGCTGGAGGACGATCTGATGCGGCTGTTCGGTTCCGACCGGATCGTGAAGGTGATGGAAAAAGTCGGGCTCGAAGAGGGCCAGGAGCTGACGCACCCGTTGTTGAACCGATCCATTCAGACCGCGCAGAAACGGGTCGAGCAGCACAACTTCCAGATTCGAAAGCGCACGCTCGAATACGATGACGTGATGAACAAGCAGCGTGAAGTCATCTACGGCTTCCGCAACGAAATCATCCACGGCGAGGACGTTCGCGACCGGCTCATGGACATCATGGAAGAGGTCGTGCTGCAAAAGGTCGAGCAGTTCACCGCGCGCGACGACGAGGTGAGCGAGTGGAACGTTCGCGGTCTGGCCGATTGGGTGAACCTGACGTTCCCGCTGGGCATGCCCGAGAGCGAGATTGTCAAAGCCGCCGGCAGCGGACAACAGGAACCGGTGTCCGGCTCGATGTTCGGCGAGTTGAGTCCGGCCCAGTTTGGGACATGCCAGTTCATCGCCGACAATGTGCGCAAGGCGTACGAGTTGAAAATCAGTTTTGAAAATCCGGAGCAGCTCAAGACCGTCGAGCGTTACACGATTCTCAGCGCGATCGATCATTTGTGGCAGGAACACCTCTATGCGATGGACAGCCTGCGCAACAGCATCGGCCTGCGGCAATATGGCCAGCGCGATCCGCTCATTGAATACAAGGCGGAGGCCTTCAAGATTTTTGACGAATTGATGGTCAACATTAAAACGGAGATCTGCCACAACATATTCCGCAGCGCGTCGAGCCTCATGGCATTCGAGAATTTTTTGCGCAATGCGCCGCGGCAGACGATGCACAATCCGGGAGGCACTTTCGGCGAACCGCCCAAGGCGGATCAGTCAAAGCCAAGCGACATGGTTTCGGAGGCAATGGCGGCGACGGAAAAGGCCAGGCCGGTTCGCAGCGGTCCGAAAGTGGGCCGCAATGATCCCTGCCCGTGCGGTTCAATCGACCCGGCAACGGGCAAACGGAAGAAATACAAACAATGTTGCGGGAGGAACGGCTGAGCGGGTGTTGCGCGGATGGTTCGATTTTGCAGTTGTTGGCGACCGGAGCGCTGATTTGAAAGACGAATGCCTGTGATCGCTTTTCTACCACCTGCTCCGCACGCGTTCCGAGGCGCGCACGACAACTTCAACGGTGATGTTTCGTTCTTTTGAACCCGGTCCTGCGGTTTCAAGACGACGATCGGTTGGCTGACGATTATCGGGTTCCACGGTTCGATCTGCCGCCAACCGTGAAGGTGAGGAGTAAAGGAGAAGCTAACGTTAACAGCACGTTCCAAGCACGTGTAATAGGTGGCCATTTGCTGACTTTGAACGTGGCAAAAATGAGCCTGTCTATTCTCTGTCAGCGGGTGCTGAAAACAGTAAACCTAACCGAAAGGAACGAGCTATGAAAAAGTCATTAGCGTTGGTTGCCGGCGTGGCGGTCTTGTTGGCGGCTGCGACGG
Source organism: Candidatus Angelobacter sp. (assembly GCA_035607015.1). Taxonomy (NCBI): domain Bacteria; kingdom Pseudomonadati; phylum Acidobacteriota; class Terriglobia; genus Candidatus Angelobacter; species Candidatus Angelobacter sp. Next base: position 16,540 of record DATNDF010000018.1, read on the forward strand.
TGCGGACGATGGCGGCTGGTGATAGCGTCACGATCACGGGCGAAGGTAAATGCGCCAAATGCGCCTTGAAGGAGACCAAGGAATGCCAGAATGTCATCCAAACCCAAAAGGATGGCAAGACGGTGAACTATTACCTGGTCGCCAACGACGTGAGCAAGGAATTCCATGGTAAACTCTGCAAAGAGTCAAAAAAGGTGACCGCCACCGGTACGGTCAAGGAAGTGGACGGCAAGTTGGAAATGACGGCCACGAAGATCGAGCTCGCGGCTAAGTAAGAGTTAAACAGGTAAAAGAGCCGCCCGCAGTCGCAGGACCAGAAAGTCCGGGCTGCGGGCGGATTGTTTTAGGCGGCAGCGAGCGTTACCGGTCCTTTCCCTCGTAGCGAAAGCCGTTGTACGCTCAGGCCCATTACCGCGCCGAAAATGACGTGCGCGGCCAGGGTTACGCAAACGAACGTGCCCGTCACCGCGATTCCGAAAACGCCCGGATACGGCGTCAGCAACATGCCGAGTTCAATTCCAACGGCCATCACTACGCCCCACTCCCAGCGTGCTTTCGTTGTATCACCGAGCATGGCTGCGAACATCACGCCGAACGTCATTCCGTTGCTGAAATGATAGGCCCAGCCGGTTAATTGTGCGGCGAGAGTGTAGTCGTTTTGCCGCGCAACTTCGCCCAGGATCATGGCGCCAAACGCCGGGAACACCTTGAACAAATTCAAAGCGGGGACAATCGAATCCAGTCCCCAGGTCGTTGCAAAGACAAAAGGCAGGCGAAACAGGTCGTAGGTCACGGCGCCCAACAGGCCGGCCAGGAGACCAATCCAGACCGCGCGGAAGAGCGCCCCGTTTCCGCGGAGGAGATCGACCAGAGACAGGGCGGCGAGTCCGGCCAACGCTGGCAGAAAAATGAAGAGCACAAATTCGCGCATCGGGCAGAGACGATAGAATTCCAAAAGGAGACACGCGATGGAGGTGCTCGCCAGAGCGAAAACGATCAATCGGCCGGTAAAAGTCCACAGATTCCACGGCCGCCCGTTGATTTTATTTGTCGGCATGATTTGAACCGGCGTTCAGGATAGGCGGGGAAAGTCTCGACGGCCAGTTCAAGTTCGTCGTGCGCCGACCGGTCCGGGGCGATTTTTTGGAACCCGGTGTTGACATCGGAGTCATACCTGTATGATTCCGTCCATGCCGCGTGTTTCCCGACCTAGGTTGGCTGCCTTCCTCAACGCAGATCTGGGGTTTGTCACCGTGTTGGCCGCGGTTGGGCTGGCCGTTTTCGCTGGAACAGCGCGGGCCACCGACCCTCATATCGATCTTATCGAGCGGTTCGGCACGGATCGGGTGACGATTCATTTCAACACCGACGCCGGGAGGACCTATACCTTGCAATTCTCCGGCACTTTGAATTCCGGGATCTGGTCCAACCTGACCACGATCCCGGCCGACCCTTCTCCCAACCACTACATCCTCGTTGCTCCTGCGACAAATGGTTTCGGCCTGTTTCGCCTGCTGGTGACACCATGAGCGGGAACCTTGAAAGGAGAACGTCCTCTCACTAGCGGCGTCCCGTAACGGCGGTACAGAGCGGCAACATCGACATGCGCTTTCCTGGTTTTGTAGCCCACATCATTTTCCTGGCCTTTGGCGGCACGGTCTCGGCTTGCGATCTGTGCGCGATTTACAGCGCGAGCGACGCGCGCGGCGAGTCAGGCGATGGGCTGCAATTCAGCGTCGCCGAACAGTTTGTTTCCTTTCACACACTTCAGTTCGAAGGCGGGGAGGTCACCGGCGCGAACCCGGATTTCATGGACAGCTCGATCACACACCTGGTTCCCGGCTACAACTTTTCCAGGCGCTTGGGCGTAAACCTCAATGTGCCGCTTGTTCACTACTCGTTCCAACGCTCGGACGCGCGCTATTCGCTCACCGACCAGGTCGCGTTCTACACGGAGCGGGGGACCGAGTCTGGTTTGGGCGACGCCGCTCTGATTGGACGGTTCGCCGTGCTGGACGTCTCACACATGAAATACGGCGTCGTCGTCAATGTGCTGGCTGGCGTGAAATTTCCTACCGGCGACGCCAGCCGGTTGAAAGATGAAGCCGGGCAGACCCGCATCTTCGATGCGCTCCTGCCGCCCGGCACGCCGCATGACCCGTTGGGGCATTCAATCAGCGCGGTGCATCAACACGATCTGGCGCCGGGCTCGGGTTCGTTCGATGGCATCATGGGCCTGACAGTCAACAGCCGCTGGGAGCGGTGGTTTTTCAACTGTCAGTTCCAGTACTATTGGCGGACGGAGGGCGAATCCACCTTTCAGTATGGCAACGAATTGATGCTCTCCGGCGGACCCGGCCGCTATGTGCTGTTGAACGAAAGGTACACCTTCAGCCTTCAGGTGAACGCCGCTTATGAAACGGTGGCGCGCGACCGTTTGTTCGGCAGAAAATCGGATCGAACGGAAATGACCGCATGGTATGCCGGACCGCAGGTTCTTTTCACGTGGGGCACTCACCTGAGCGCGGCGGCCGGTGCGGATTTGCCGGTGAGGATCGAGAACAACGGATTCCAGGCGGTGGCCGACTACCGGGTTCGTGGCAGCGTGGCGTGGCGGTTTTGATTTCGTCCGGACAATCGCGCTGGAATTTGAGTTCCAGAATTGTTAAAGCGTCGGTGGTTCAACAGAAAAAGGGGTGCACGGCTGACGGGTGGGCCGTCAGACCGGCCGCGGTTGAAGTCATCGAAGACCGCGGCATGAAGACGACAACCCAGCCGGTGCACTTCGAAATGCCCAAAACACGTTTCGACTTCCGCCTCAAAAATGCCAGTTCAGTCCCGCGCGTACGCGATAGTCGGGCACCGTTTGCAGCGAGGTATTGTGGATGGTGATCGGAAAGTCGGCTCCGGCCTGCGCGCTCAATTTGTTCGACCAGGTGAAACTCAGTTGCGGCCCGAGATATACCGCC
>DATNDF010000019.1 GCA_035607015.1 Candidatus Angelobacter sp.
AAGAAAGCTGGCGAACGTGCGGTTGTTCCTCTGCGACGTGGACGGCGTGTTGACGGACGGGATGGTGGTGATGGGCGGAGGCGTCGAGAGCAAGCGATTCAACATCCGCGACGGTCTCGGGTTGCGGCTGCTGCAGCGGGAGGGGATCAAGGTCGGCTGGGTGTCGCGGCGCCCGTCCGACGCGACGCAGCAGCGCGCGGACGATTTGAAGATCGATTTTTTGATGCAGGGCGACCACAACAAGGTGGAGGCGGTGGCGTCGATTCTCCGGCAGACCGGCGCGGAGTGGACGCAGGTCTGTTACCTGGGCGATGACATCGTGGACCTGGGCGTCCTGAAACGCGCGGGCGTGGCGGTGGCGGTGGGGGACGCGACAGCCGAAGCGCGGGCCGCCGCCGATTACGTGACGAAGGCAGCGGGCGGGCATGGCGCGGTGCGGGAGGCGGTGGAACTGATTCTGAAAGCGCAGAACAAATGGCGCCGGCTCGTCCAGGAATATTCTTCCTAAACACTGGCGCCCGGATTAAGAATGGGCGCGTCGTGAAACGTTTCCCGCATTGGCCGCGCCTGTTGAAGTTCGCCGCGCTCCTGTGGCTGTGCGCGGGTGCGCATGCGCAGATCATCGAGAGCGAGGTCAAGGGGTTCAAGCATGCGTTCGTGGATGAACAGAGCGGGAAACGCACGATGCTTTTGAGCGGCGGGAGCGCGACCAATATTTCCAACGCGGAGCTGCTCCTTCGCGGAGGCGTGCAGCTGCAGTTCTTCAACAGCGAGGGGAAGACCAATCTCGAGGTCTCATCTCTCCAGTGCATCTACAACACGCGGACGAAGCTGGTGTCGTCCGGGGAAAAACTCGAGGCCGCCAGCCCGGACGCCCAGATCTCCCTGGAAGGCACCGGATTTGAGTATCAAACGGCGACCGGAAGCCTGGTCATTTCCAACGAAGTGCATGCGATCCTGCGGAAAGACCTGATCGAACCACGGCCCGGGGCGCGCGGCGGGGTGACGGCGCAGACGAATGCGGCGCCCGCGCCCGCCGGACTCGTGCATATCTTCTCCGACCGGATGCGCTATCAAACCAACCTGGCGGTGTTCGAGGACAACGTGCGCGTGGATGATCCGCCCGGCAAGCTGACGTGCGGCTCGCTGACGGTCGCGTTTTCCGAGTCAGCGAAACCGGATGAACGGCGGCGCGTCGAAAACATCCTGGCCAGTCGGGATGTGGTCATTGATTCGGAAGAAATTCACGCAACCGGCGACCGGGCGACGTACCGGCTCACGAACGACGTGGTCGAGCTTTCCGGCAATCCGACTTGGCGGTTGCGCGAGTATGCGGGGCGCGCGGAGGAACTGGTCGTGAACCGGAAGACACGGGAGTTTCACGCCATGCGCGGCACGGAAATGACATTACCGTCCGGCGCGATCGGGCGGAACGGCTTTTTGCTGCCCGAGAGTGGTTCCGCGACGAACACGGTCGCGGCCGCGGGCCGGCCAGTGCTGGCGCGGAGCGAGGATTTCCAGTTCAGACCGGACACAACGGACACGAATTTCAACATCGCCCTGTTCAGCGGCGACGTTCAGGTGAAAAGCGAAAAGGGAAACCTGGACTGCGAGTTGATGACGATTCGATCCACGGCGCAGAGCAACCGGACGGAAAGCGTCGTGGCGGAGCGGAATGTGTTGATGGAGCAGGGGAACAGCCGCGTGACGGGCGCGAAGGCGGTTTACAAGGCGGCGGATGAGCGGGTCGAGGTCACGGGCAAACCGACGTGGAAATTGAACCAGCGGGAAGGGTCGGCGGAGGTTCTTGCGTTCGATTTGAAAAGCCGCACGTATCAGGCCACGCGCGACGTGCGGATGCGCCTGCCGCCGGGCGGGCTGGGCGCTTCGACGTGGCTGGCGCGGGGTGTTGCCGCAAAGACCAACACGCCGGCGGACGTGACATCGACGAATCAGCCCGCGCCGGTCGAGGTGGCCGCCGGGTATTTCGAGTTGAAGCCGGACGCGGTGAACACGAATCTGAGCGAGGCCATTTATCGCGGCCACGTGCGGGTCAGCGAAGCGGAGCGGATGAACCTGAGCTGCGATTCGCTGACACTGACCGGCAAAATGACGGGCGGCACCAACCAGGTGGAACGCGTTGCCGCCGAAGGTGGCGTGGACCTGCTGGTTCGCGAGTCGGACGGAGAGAGGCGCGCGCAGGGTGACAAGGCGGTGTACACGGCGAACAACGGAGAGGTTGTCCTGACAGCGGAGAACGGCGTCAAATTCGTCGTCACCGACGCGAAGGGCGTCATCGAGGGCAGCGGATCGAAGGCCGTTTACGCGAGCGCGAAAGAAGCGCTGGAATTGACGGGGAACAACCCGATGCTGTCGTCCGACGCCGGAAAGGTGTGGGGAGACACCGTGATTCTGGACCGGGCGAACACGACTCTCCGTGCGACCGGCAACTGGAAAATGAAATTGAACGCGGAAGTGCTCAGGCGAAAGGCAAGGCCGGCTCCGAAGAAAACAGCCTCATGATCTCCGATCGAAAGAACCTGGTGTGAACGCCTCCCCGTCAGAAGCGCGGCCGGCACTGGAGAAAGGTTCGCCGACGCCCGCGCCGGCCGCCGGCCCGGCCGGGCACCTGCTGACCACGGAAACGCTTGTCAAAGAGTACCGCCAGCGCCGCGTCGTGAACGGGGTTTCCATTTACGTAAACGCCGGCGAAATTGTCGGGTTGCTCGGTCCGAACGGCGCAGGCAAGACCACGACCTTCAACATCGTCGTCGGTCTGGTGAAGCCGGACGAGGGCCTCGTCCGCTTTCGTGAAAAGGAAGTCACCCGGCTGCCGATGCACCGGCGCGCGCGACTGGGCATCGGTTATCTGACGCAGGAACCGTCGGTGTTTCGCAAGCTGACGGTGGAACAAAACATTCTGGCGATTCTGGAAACCTGCGCCATGGGCGCGCAGGAACGGCAGGTCCGTTTGAAATACCTGCTGGACGAACTCGACCTGGCGGGCCTGGCCCGGAGCAGGGCCTACACGTTGAGCGGCGGGGAAAAACGCCGGCTGGAGATCACCCGCGCGCTGGTGACGAGTCCAAAGTTGCTCCTGCTGGACGAGCCGTTCAGCGGGATTGATCCGATCGCGGTTTATGAGGTGCAGAAAATCGTGCGGCGATTGAAGGACCGCGGCCTCGGCATCCTCATCACGGACCACAACGTGCGGGAGACGCTCAAGCTGGTGGACCGCGCGTATCTGATCCACAAGGGCGAGGTGGTTTACGAAGGCGCGGCCGCGCAACTTGTGGACGATCCCAAGGCGCGCGAAATTTATCTGGGGCCGGATTTCAACCTTTGATCGATTGAAGCGTTCCATCAGCGAAGGGTCCGGCGGGGGCGGTTCAGGTTTGGCGGCCAGACGGTTCAACCCGGGCAACGAACGAACACATG
>DATNDF010000020.1 GCA_035607015.1 Candidatus Angelobacter sp.
TGACCCCCTTGGAGGCCGTCGCTCCGTCGCCTATCCGGTAGCTCTGTTTCTTCGCGTGTTCCTGCATGAAGAAAACCTGAATGAGGTTGTGGCACTCCTCTGTGGCGGTCAGTTCGAGAACCGCCTCGCGCTCGAGTGCGAGCGATTCCGCGGTTGAACGAGAGACCCCTTTGGTGACGACCTCCAGCGCTTTGAACAGGGCGGGATAATGGCCGCGTGTCTTTTTCAGCAGCTGCGCCTCGACCCGCAGCGACGCGGCAAACGCGAACGGGCGATTGTTTGTCACCAAAAGATTGAGACGGTTTGGGCGGCGAGTGAACTCGCGCCCTTCGGACAGTATTTTCCGGCAGGCGAACTCAACCAGCCGCTCGCGCACCACGAGGTCATCCACCATGCCGTATTTGAACGCCTGCTTTGCAGCGAGGGTCTTCCCGCCGAGAATCACGTCGAGGGCGCGCGGCAAGCCGATCAGTCGTGGCAGGCGCGTGCTCCCGCCCCAGGCAGGCAGGATGCCCAGTTGCGTTTCAGGAAGGCCTATCTTCGTCACCCGGTCGGGCGAAGCAACGCGGCTGTCGCAAGCGAGGCACACTTCAAAACCCCCACCGACACACGCGCCATGGATCGCAGCAATGGTTGGAACCGACAGCGCTGCCAGCCGGTTGAAAACCGATTGTCCCAACCCAATCAGATCGGCCAGGTCATCCGAAGATGCGTTCGCCAAGGCATGGAGATCGGCGCCCGCAATAAAAATGGAGTCCTTCGCGCTGGCAAGCACAAGCCCATTAATTGCGGGCGTGTTGATGATAAAATCGAGCTGGCGCCCCAGCTCTTCAAGGGTTGCGCGATCAAAAACATTGGCCGACGAATCCGGCCGGTCGAACAGGAGGACGCAAATCCTGTCGTCGGTGATGCGCCGATGCACGAACTTGAAATCCGATTCCTGCGCGGGGGGTGAACAAGCCGACCCACAGACGGACGGAACGATGCTGTCCATTGAGCTTCCGGTCGCTGGCAATGCTCCGGTTCTCATGGGGCCTCCAACCAGATTGCCGCGCCCTGCCCGCCGCCAACGCAGAGCGACACAAGCGCGCGCTTCGCCTTTCGCCGCTTCAATTCCTTCAGGCTCGTCAAAATCAGACGCGCACCCGTCGCGCCCACCGGATGACCGAGTGCGATGGCGCCGCCGTTCACATTGAGCTTTTCAGCGGGGACCGCCCCCATCGAGGTCTCGCGGTGCAGCATCTTGCGCGCAAACTTCTCCGAGTCCATCGCCAGGAGAACGGCAAGCACTTGCGCGGCGAAGGCTTCGTTGATTTCGATGAGGTCCGCGTCGGCGATGGCCAGACCCGTGCTCAGTTCCGCTTTCGCGATGGCGAACACCGGACCGAGGCCCATTCGTGACGGATCGCAGCCGGCGTAACTGTAACCCGCGAGAGACCCGAGCGGGGCGAAATCCATTTTGGCGGCCATCGATTCAGACATCACAAGTAATGCCACAGCGCCATCCGTGATTTGTGACGAGTTGCCTGCCGTTACAGTACCGGTCTTACGGTCGAAAACAGGCTTGAGCCTGGCCAGCGCTTCCAGAGTTTGGTTGGGTCGCGGCCCATTATCGTGGCCGACGACGCCCGTCTCCGCATAGACCGGGCAGATTTCTTCCGCCAATTTGTCGCGCGCAGCGAGGGCGCGCCGATGAGACTCCAGTGCGAATTCATCCTGTTGCTGGCGCGAGACGCCAAATTCACGAGCCAGAACTTCGGCCGTTTCGCCCATGTTCAAACCACAGACCGGGTCGGTGAGGCCGAGTTGCAATCCGATTCGAGGCTGAAAATCCGACGGCCGGAACGATGCGAGCAGACGCAACCTCTGTCCGAAGGATTTCGCCTTCGACAACGCCGCGAACTTCACGGCGGCAGATTGTTTGAACAACAGCGGAATCTGTGACATGCTTTCCGCGCCCCCTACGACGAATATCGAGCCACGCTGCGCGGCAAATCGTTCATAAGCCTGCGTCAGCGCTTCACATCCGGAGGCGCAGTTGCGGTGAACGGTGACCGCCGGAACACTCTGGGGGATGCCGGCGCGCAGAGCGATGACCCGGGCGACGTTGACCGCATCCACTGGCTGACACACGCAGCCAAAGATTACCTCGTCAATCCGGTTCGGGTCCAGGCCGGTGCGGGTCAAAAGGGCGTTGACCGCGATCCGGCCCAGTTCATCGGCGCCGAGCCCGGCAAGGTCTGTGCCGATTTTGGCGAATGGAGTCCGGACTCCATCCACAATGACGAGTCTCTCTGTCTTCATTTGGCCATCTCCACCGTTTTCGTGGACTGAGCGGCCAGTTCGGGTGACGCATCACCCGTTCGTCCGAACAAGCGATGCTCCTGTCCCTGACGATTATCAACGATTTTCTGCTCCTTGATTTGAACTCCAACTCCCTGAAGTTCGCGCATTTCTTCGGCGTCGTGAAAAACAACACGGTTCGGGTGAATTTCTGTCTTCGCGACCAGGCGGTTGTTTAGATCCCGAATAAGTTTGTCTTCCCGGATACCATCGGTTTTGTGGACATGCAGAATCAACTCATCCACCTCGAGCGGGTCGTCGTTGCGCTTGCGCAGTTCAAGCTGCCAGGCACCGACGTGTTCCGCGTCGTCCAGAGCGTGCTCGAGCTGGTTGAAGTCAACGAGTGTTCCCTTGATTTTGTCCAACCGCATTTCTTTCACCTCGGAACTTCGGGTTATGTTGCCGATCAGGCGCGGCACTGTCCGTCCACAATGCGGGCAAGCTTCGTACACCTGACCACCGTCGATGAAATCGCCTGTGCGATAGCGCAGCACCACCGTGCCCCGGGCGTCGAGCGGCGTAAAAACAAGTTCCCCGGGGCTACCGGCCGGGAGAATCTCGCCGGTCTTTGGATTGATGACTTCAAAGATGCCAAGGTCGGGGTAGAGGTGATAACCTCCGGGCGTTTCATCCAGTGCGCACGAGCATTCTCCCCAGGCCATCTTGGCTTCCGTGAAACCGTAGGTGGCGACAATGTCCGTGCTTTTGGCGCCGAGTTCACGCGCCAGACACGCCAGTTTGCGTCTCATGCCCGCCGGAACCTTTTCTCCGCCCAGGACAATGCGGCACAGATTATCACAGCGAATCCGCTGCTCCGCGGCCTGGTGCAGCACATGGTAAATGAACGTCGGCATTCCAACGAGCACGTCCGGTCGTATTTTTTGAATCAGTCGAAGATTGCCGTCGGTGCCCATCACCTTCCCGCCACCCGTGCTGGCTGTGAACACGCCAAATGCCGCGCCTCCATAATGCGTCTGCCAGAACGCAAGATGCGGGGCGTATGGGAAAAGATTCATCAGACGCATGTCACGCCGGGCACCACAAACCTCAAAGAGCCGTTTGCCAGCCAAGGCGAGGTTGTTGATGTCGTGTTGGGTGAACAAAAAGGGAATGGGGTTTGCCGATCGCCCTGTAGTGCTGGTCATGAATATCGGACGAAACTCCCTTTCAAAGAGTTTACTAACCTCGGCCCTGCCATGAAACAGTGCGCGAACCACTGTCGAGGGTCGCCGCGCCAGGGTTTTTTGATCCGGGATCAAAAGAAAATCTTTGAGTCGCTCCGAACTGCCAGGACTATCGAGCAGATCGGTTTTCGAAGTGAATGGCAGGCGCTGCAAATCTTCCAGCGAACGAAACGAATCATCCGTCAAACCCGATGCATTGAACATTTCGCGGTAGCGCACCGAAAAGGGAAGCACGCAGCAACGCAGGTAGCGGCGAAGCTTTTCCGCCTGCAGCCGCCGAAGGGCCTTCTCAGGCAGGTCCTGCCATCTGGTTGTGAGTAGATTCGTGTTCATGCGCCCAT
>DATNDF010000021.1 GCA_035607015.1 Candidatus Angelobacter sp.
GCCGGCGCCTGCATTGGAGTTTCAAGGATCCTTCCGCCCTGACCGGCACCGAGGCGGAAAAGTTGCGCGGAACGCGCGAAATACGGGAGGAGATCAAAAGCGCAATCAAAAAATGGATCGCCGAACGACACCAGACCGCGCCAGGTGAACCCTTTCAATTCAGGGCACCCAACCCGTGAATTGCACCAGGCGCATGAACAGGTAGGCAACGCCGGCGGTGGCGGGCAAGGTCAGTATCCACGCCCAGATGATGCGCTCCACGACGCGCCATTTGATGGCGTTCAATCGTTTGGCCGAGCCGACGCCCATGATGGACGAAGTGATGACATGCGTGGTCGAGACCGGCATGCCCATTTCCGCCGTTCCGAGAAGCACCGTCGCCGCGGCGGTTTCCGCAGCGAACCCATGGACGGGTTGAAGTTTGACCATCTTGTGGCCAAGCGTCTTGATGATGCGCCAGCCGCCCGCGGCCGTTCCCGCCGCCATTGTCAGGGCACAAAGCACCTTTATCCAAAGATCGATATGTTGATCCTTGGGGTTGGCAGCCTCCGGTGTGTAAAGAAAACCCAGCCAGGGTGGAAGATGATCGAATATGCCGGTCTGGGTGGCGCCCGCGAGGGCCAGGGCTATGATACCCATCGTCTTCTGTGCGTCGTTGGTGCCGTGGCTGAAACCCATGTAGGCCGAACTGACCAGCTGGAGTTTGCCGAAGAGGCGGTTGACCATCCCGGGTTTTGAATTCTTAAGCAAGAACAGCAAAAAGCCCATCACTATGAAGGCGATCAGAAATCCAATGAACGGCGAGAGGACCATCGGCAAAACCACCTTGTAAAGGATGCCGCCGCCGTCCCACCAATGCTTGCCGAGGGCCGGTGCCTTCGCCCAAATGATCGCGTTCCAGTCGTTGTGAGCGGCCGCAAACGCCGCGCCGCACAAGCCGCCCACCAGTGCGTGACTGGAACTCGAGGGAAGACCAACATACCAGGTGATCAGGTTCCAAAGAATCGCACCCACAAGCGCGCAAATCAGCATGTAGGAGGAAGACGAAGCCGGCGCGTCGACGAGGCCCGACGAGATCGTTTTCGCCACGGCCCCGCCCACCATCGCGCCGAAAAGATTGGTCACCGTCGCAAGCAGGATAGCCTGCCTGGGAGTCAGCACACGCGTGCCAACCACCGTGGCGATCGAATTGGCCGTATCGTGAAAGCCGTTGGTGTAGGTAAAAATCAACGCCACCAGGATGACAACAAGAACCAGTGTCAGCGTCATGATGGAGGGCGTCAGGAGTTCTTGAGGACGATGTTGTAAATGACATTGCCGGCGTCCCGGCAGCGGTCCACCACCTTTTCCAGCAATTCGTAAAGATCTTTCAGCATCACCACCTTGACCGGGTCGTGTCGGCCGCTGTAAAGGTCGCGATACAATTCGAGCATCAGTTTGTCGGCCTCGCCTTCGATGTATTGAAGCCGGTCGTTCTGCTCCTTCATCTCTTCGAGCTCGTGCCCGGCGCGAAGCTGTTTGACCATTGAAGTGATCGTGTCAGTCGCCTTTTCAAGCATGGCCGCGTGCCGCGAAAAATCCACGTCCCTCAGGCGTTCAACGCCCAGAACGAAGCGTTCAGCGAACTTCTCGGCCGTCTTGGGTATTTTGTACAGGGCGTTTGAGAGGGCTTCGATATCTTCCCGCTCCAGCGCGGTGACGAAAGTCTTCACCAGTTCTTCGCTGATCTGTTCGGTGATCCGCTTTTCCTTTCGCCGGGTGAGGACAAACTCGTCCAACGATTGATTCTGGTCCCGGTCCTTGACGGCCTTGACGAGCGCCTGAACGCTGGCCCGGGCCTCCTCGGCACTGGCTTCCAGCAGCCCAAAGAACTTATCCGCCTTGCCGAATACTTCTTGCAGGGAAAACATAGCCCTGCTTTCGTAACACGAAGGTTACAATTCGGGCGAGGAAAATATCAGCGAAAGCTAGGACGCGAAAGCCCGAACCACCAGTTTTCCAAGGACTGCCCGGTTGCGCAGCGCCGCGAAGGCGAGCGGCGTTTCGCCGAGCGGGAACACACGGTCAACGACCGGCCGCAATTTCCCCTCTGCCGCCCAGGCCAGCGTCTTGTCCAGATCCACGCGGTTGCGTCCATAGCTGCCGACAAGCCGCTGTTCTTTCACAAAGAAAGGCCAGAGATTCAGCTTCACGTCCCGTCCCGCGGTCGCGCCGCACGTCACAATCGAACCGCCGCGAGCCAGGCAATTGAACGCCTGCTCCAACACCTTGCCGCCGATGTGTTCCACCACCAGATCAACGCCGTGTTTCGCGGTGAGCTTGCGGACCTCTGCCGGCCACGATTCGTCGCCCGTGTTGACGACGTGTTCCGCACCCAGTTCGAGTGCCAGCTCTCTTTTTTCGTTTGTCGAGGCCGTGGTGATGACTCGCGCGCCGAGATGATTCGCAATTTGAATCGCGGCCGAACCCACGCCGCTCGACGCGCCCATCACCAGCACCCAATCGCCGCGTCGGACCGCAGTCCGGCAGGTCAGCATGTGCATTGCCGTGCTGCCCGCCAGCGTCAGAGCCGCGGAGGTTTCGAAATCCACGCCGGCCGGCAAGCGCACCAGGGCGCGCTCCGGCACCATCACCTTTTCCGCGAAGCCACCGTCGCGTTGCACGCCGACCAGTTCGCCGTTCATGCACAGTGATTCCTCCCCGCGCAAACAGAACTCGCAGCGCCCGCAGAAAATATTGGATTGAACGGCGACCCGGTCTCCCGTCTCCCAGTTTTTCACGCCGACGCCAACCGCGGCAATCCTTCCGGCGATTTCGCACCCGGGCGTGCGCGGCAACTGGACAGGAATCGGCAGGCCGCCCTCCTCCAGCCAGAGATCCAGATGATTCAAGCCGCAGGCGTGAACCTCAACAACCACTTCTCCGGCATCCGGTGTTGGGTCCGCCAGATCGCTGAGTTGGAAGCGGCCCGGCGCGCCGTGAGAGGTGAGTTGAACAGCCTTCATTGAAGGCACTCAATCTGGGAGGCCGGAAACCGGTTGGCTTTTCCGTTCGCCGGTCACGCGGTAGCGAAGCGTGGCGGGTGAAATCAATGCGTCGCGCAGCCGATTTTGCCGACGGCAATCGCGAATCCGACAAAGCCGGCTATCAACAACCACGGGTTTCCCTTGACCGCCATCAGGATACCCGACCCGAGCACCACGCCCATTCCGATCCACACCGCAAAAGCACAAAGCAGTTTCATGCCGGCAATGTTACCGGCCCGGGCCGGCGTTTCAACAGGAGATTTCAGGCGGCGTCCACAAACAAAAAATACTGGCGTCCGCGCCGCGCATTCCCCAACATCGGCCGCGGAAGTTTCACGGGTTTGTTCGGTTCTGACATGAAAGCCAAAATCATCATCACCCCCAAAAAGGCCGTCGTTGATCCCCAGGGCAAAGCAGTCCAAAGCGCCCTTGAACACATGGGATACAATGGCATCAACGCCGTGCACGTGGGCAAATTCCTCGAAATCGAACTGGATGGCGCCGACAAAGAAACCGTGCGCCGCCAGCTCGACGAAGCGTGTCACAGGTTTCTGAGCAACCCGGTGATTGAGGACTACAAGCTCGAGCTTGAATGAACTTCGCCGTCCTTCAATTCCCCGCTTCCAACTGCGACCAGGACGCCGTTCACGTGCTGCGGGATGTGCTTGGCCATTCGACCCGCTATGTCTGGCACAAGGAAACCTCCCTTGGCGACGCCGATGCCGTCGTCGTCCCGGGCGGATTCAGTTACGGCGATTATTTGCGCTGTGGCGCCATTGCGCGCTTCAGCCCGGTGATGCAGGCCGTCCAGCAATTCGCCGGCGGCGGCGGGCTTGTACTTGGCATCTGCAACGGTTTTCAGGTTCTTTGCGAGGCCGGTTTGCTGCCCGGCGCGCTGATTCGGAATCGCGACCTGCAATTCCACTGCGAGCATATCTTTCTCAAAACTCTCACGACCGACTCGTCTTTCACAAACCGGATTCCCCAGGATAAACTGCTCAAGATTCCCATCGCGCACGGTGAGGGCTGTTATTTTGCCGACGAGGAGACGTTGAACAAACTCAAGGCGGATAACCGCATCCTCTGGCAGTACTGCGACGCGCACGGCGAAATCACAGAGCAATCGAACCCGAATGGATCGCTTGGGAACATTGCCGGGATCTGCAACGAGCGCCGCAACGTGGCCGGCCTGATGCCGCACCCGGAACGTGCCTGCGAAACAATCCTCGGAAGCGCTGATGGCTGCCTGATTTTTCAAAGCCTCCTCCACGCGCTCGCGAAACGGCAGACAGTGGCGAAGGCGGCTTGAAGACGATCCGCCCCTGCCCGCTCTGAGATTGCCTCTGCTTTCAGCCGGACCGTTGTTACTTGACGATCGGCTTTAGAACGATGTTCCGGTATTCGACCCCTGCGTGGTCGCCCTGGAGGTAAATCGGACCGGGCCGCATTTCGTCCGAGGACAACGCGCCGCCCGTGCAACCGAGCAACGGCTGGTTATCAATGATTTTCCTGCCGTTCAGAATCACCGTCGCGTGGCGGTCGCACAGCGTGATGTCGAACGTCTGCCATTCGCCGGGGGGTTTCTCCGCGCTTTCGCTCGGTTTGATGCGACTGTAGATTGCGCCCATGTTGTGCGGGTCGAGCGGGCGGCCGTAGGTGTCGGCGACCTGCACTTCGTAGATACCGCGCAGGTAAATGCCGCTGTTGCCATCCTTCGGCACACGGGTCTCGAGTTTCAGATTGAAGTCCTCGAATTCGCGGTCGGTGCGAAGGTTGCCATAGGAAACATGCGGCCCGCCTTTGTGCTGGACGGGATTGTTGATCAGTATCCCGTTTCCAGCGCTCCAACCACTGACCTGGTTCGGATCGGTGAGCCGCCAGCCGTCCAGGTTCCTGCCGTTGAAGAGCGGGATGGCTTCGCCATATTTGACCTTGGACAGGTCCGGGGCGTGTGGAACGGGCGGAATGCGCTTGCCGGTGAACTCCTCCTGATCCATGCCCTCGCCGTTTGTTCGCGGCCGAAAGATCTTCAATTTCAACTCGTCGCCATCCGCCGTGGCGGTAATCAGGTCGGTGAAGCGCTGGGTCCGCACGACTTTGCCGCCGGCGTCCTTGCGCTGCACTTCGTGAGTGCGGGTCACATGGAGCGTGTCATTGAAGATGAACACGCTGTCCACCGGCTCGACGCTGCCGGCAATCCAGAGGATGCTGCCGTCGTAGTAACCCTTTTCAGCGGCAATCCCGAGCCAACCTGCTCCTCCGCCAGGAACGGTCAGGGCCCAACGACCAACAAACGGGTTGCTCGCATCGGCGGCGAATGCGGGCGCCCCGAGGGAGGTCAAGCCGAGTGCAAGTGAAAGAAAATGGGGAAGGTGCCGGGTGGAATTCATGTGTCCTTCTTAGTTGTTAACGCCGGCGGTTCAAGAAAAATCGCCCCGGCGGTTCCTGCGATGAACCTCAGTCATTTTCCGGAGGCAGAGTTTTTACGTAATCCCGCCAGAGATTGATCTCCACGTACAGCTCGAAGAAGACCTGCGGGCGCAACTGAAAGTAGCCCGCCATGAGATGAGTCTTCTGGGGCCGTTCGTCGAACGCCGCTTGAAATTCGGAAGAGACGATCATGATTGGCGCCAGCGGTTCCGACGGAATCTCGTTCCAGAACCCGGTCCTTTGAAATCGTCGCAGGTACCACGGAAGTGGCCAGTAGTCGTTGCGCGGCGACATGACCTTGACCAGGGTGCCGTGATTTTGAGGGGAAACGGCCGCGAGAGCTTCGACCTTGGCCACCAGTTTCAGAATGTCCGGCGAGGTCTGGGCATATACGTACGGGTTGAACTGGCTGGCGCAGAATGGAAAGCTGGCGCGCCACGCCTGCCAGCCGAGTTGCGCCGACGCGATAACGAGCGCGGCGCACGCGACCCATTTCAATCGTCCCTCTCCGCACATCCGCACCACGGCGGCCGCGCCCACGCCCGCCAGCAATATCATCCCATGCAGAAGGCCCAGAACGCACCACGGCGTTTTGTAAGGAAGCACCGTATAAATGAGCGTCATCCCTGCGGTGTAGAAGGCGATGACCCGAATCAGCATGTCCTCGGTCGGACCAGGCCATCGCCGTGTGAAAGCGGCGACGCCTCCAACCGCTGTCAGTCCCGCGATCAACCCTTCGCTCCAAAACGGTCCGTTGCGGTAGTGAAAGAACAGCAACCGGCGCAAATAAAAATACCAAGGGTGAACATGCGGGGATTCCCCGCCCGCCCGATGCCACCAGATCAGATAGGTTTTCAAGGAATCCAATGGCCCGCCCGCGTTCCCGAAAAACGACGAAAAAAACGCCACCGACACGAGCAACGTGACTGCAAGTGCCGCGACGACGTGCCTCGATTCGAAATGCGCCTTGACGTCAACGCGTTTGCCGTCGGCCCATCGGCTCCACATCACTGCGCACCCGACGGCGGCAACCATTGAGACCACCGCGAACACGAACGTTTCCTTCGTCGCGAACATCAACCCCAAACCGGCGCCGGCGAGCAGAGCCCAGCCTAGGGTCTTTGCTTTCACGTAGCGCCAGGCACCGGCGAGGGTGAGTGCCGTGAAAAAAACCAGCAACATTTCGTGGATATAGTACCGGCTGTAGAAAACCATCGCCGGAGAAATGGCTGTAAAAAGAGCCGCCCACAGGGTCCCCGCCTTCCCCAGGCCGTCGGCGAGCAGGAGCAGCAACAGTATCAACCCAGCGCCGAACGCGACTGTCACGAGACGATACGTGGCTTCGCTGAATTGGTCGAAATCGCGCGACCCGCTCAACTCCGCGGATGCGGCGGTGGCGTATTCAAGAGTCGGACCATGGAACTCGTTCGGATCGTACCGGTAGGTGCTATCGACCCAGAGCGTGCGGAATCGCATTGCATTGACCCCCTCGTCATTGTGCATCGGACGAAGGTCCAACTGCGGCAAGCGAAGCGCGAGCGCCAGGCCAAACACGAGCAACATTCCCGGCGCGAACCACCGCTTCATTGGGCCGGCAGCGCGTAAACTTCAATTTCCGTATACGAGTTCAGCGCGTAGTCGGTGTTGCCTTTGCTGTAACAGCGGACGTATCTGGCCCTGGTTCCCTTTGCGTCAATCAACTTGCCTTCGTGGTTTTCAAAGTATTCCCGGTCGGTGCCGACTCCGAGGCCCGAACTGTTGTCCTGGTCGTTGTTGAAAAGCGTGTGAACGCCGTTTTTGAATTCGGGGTCATCGGACACCTGCACGATCACGTCCCGGTAAACGACCGGGGATTTGTGTTCGTGCCAGAGCAGGATCGCATAAAGATTGAATTCACCCTGAAGATCGACCTGCACCCACTGGGTGCGTCGGCGCAACGTCACCACGTTTTCATCGAACGCGTCTTTCTTTCCATCCGTGATTTGCTTCAGGTCGCCCGAGATGGGACTGGAGTCGCTGCTGGTCACCGGCCTGCCCGCCGCGACGTTCTTGACTCCTTTGGGCGCGAGGAATGGCGGGCGGGGCTTGCCGGACGGCTTCTCGGCGGTCGTGTCCGGCGGCATGTCCTTGGGCGTACCTTCATAGCCCGCGGGCGGCAGATTCAACGGCAACGGAGCCAGCTCGCCCGCCGGCTTTTGGGACGAATCAGGAGCGGCGTCTGCCGCCCTGCATTTGTCCGCAGAGAAAAAAAATGGCACAGCGACCAAAGCGGTGGCCGAAACGAGCTGCGAAAGGCGCCGGGTCAACGAAGAATGTTTCTGGTTCATGTTGTCTTATGAGCTTCCAAATCAATGTTGCGGGGTTGGATTACCAGAGAGCGCAGTTTTGGGCAAGACGGTTAAATCGCCTTCGAGCGTGTTCCCGCTCGCGCGCCTCCGAAAATGGACTTGTGTTACCGCGCACGGGCGGGTATTCGTCAACCTCATGAAAAAGCAAGTTACCTTCTCAAGGCACTCTCGTCGTCAGTTCATCAGGTATTCCTCGCTGGCCGTTGGCGGAACGGTTTTGACCGGCCCCTATCTGCTTCGCGCGCGGAACCTGAATGACAAAGTGAACATCGCCCAGATCGGCGCTGGCGGAAAAGGCTCGAGCGACACGGACTGTTGCTCCTCCGAGAACATCGTCGCCCTTTGCGACGTCGATCAAAGGACCCTCGACAACCGGCATCAGAAGTATCCCGGGGCAAAAGTTTTTCGCGACTACAGGAAGATGCTCGATCAGATTCACCGCGACATTGATGCGGTTATCGTCAGCGCCCCGGACAACCACCACGCCTGCGCCGCCATCATGGCGATGAAACTGGGCAAGCACGTTTACTGTCAGAAACCGCTCACCATTTCCGTTTACGAAGCCCGCCTGATGCGGAAGGTTGCGGCGGACAAGAAGGTGGTCACGCAGATGGGTAATCAGGGAAGTTCGGAAAGCGGACTCCGTCGGGCCGTTGAAGTCATTCAAGCCGGCGCCATCGGCTCTGTCCACCAGGTGCATGTCTGGTCCAACCGCCCGATCTGGCCTCAGGGCATGGATCGTCCGCCGGGCTCGGATCCCGTTCCGCCGACGCTGGATTGGGATCTGTGGATCGGCCCCGCGCCCATGCGACCTTACAAGGGCAACCGGACCTATCACGATTTCGCCTGGCGCGGCTGGCAGGATTTCGGCACCGGTGCGCTCGGCGACATGGCGTGCCACACCTCCAACATGCCATTCCGTGCGCTCAAACTCGGTTATCCAACCGAGGTTCAAGCAGAGACGTCCCACATGAACCGTGAATCCTATCCGCTCAAATCGAAGATTCGTTTCGAGTTTCCGGCGCGCGAAGGACTCGCGCCCGCTCAGTTCTGGTGGTACGACGGCGGCAATCCAAGACCGAACGACCCCTATGCTCACGATGGCAACAACAAACCTCCGAAGGACATCACGGCGGACATTGAGGAAATGCTGGGCAAAATGCCGGGCAGCGGTTGTTTGCTCATCGGCGACAAGGGCAAGCTGTTTTCGCCCGATGATTACGGCGCGAAATTCTTCATCAAGTTGAAGGACGACAAGGAATACACTGACGGAACGAAACACGAAGCCGTCAAAGATATTCCGCAAACAATCCCGCGAAACACACTCAGCCCGGATACTGATCGTCGCCACCACCTCGAATGGATCGATGCCATCAAGAAGAATGACCCCCTGGCTGCATACTCTCGTTTCGACATCGCGGCCTACCTGACCGAGATCATCCTTCTCGGCGACGTCGCCATGCGCGCCGGGCAGAAACTGGAGTGGGATGGCCCCAACATGAAGGCCAAAAACACTTCCGCTGCGGAGCAATTCGTCAAACGCCAGTTCCGCAAGGGCTGGAAACTCTGATCGGCAGATCTGCGCAAGCAGTCTCTGTGAGGCAAGGGCGGCCGTGCAAACGGCCGCCCTTGCCGTTTGCGATGGCTCGCCGATTTCGCCGCGCATCAGAATCAACTCGCCTTGCGCCCTCCTGTTGGTAGTTTCAGTTCGTCTTTGTAGAATTACATGATCGAACCCGCCATCACCCCGGATTTGGTTGCCCGGCACAACCTCACACCGGACGAATTCGCACGCATCAGGGAAGTCCTCGGACGCGAACCAAACTACACCGAGTTGGGCATTTTTTCCGTCATGTGGAGCGAGCATTGCTCCTACAAGAACACGCGCCCACTGCTTAAAACCTTTCCCACCAAATCCATAAAAATCCTGGTCGGCGCCGGCGAGGAAAATGCCGGCATCATCGATATAGGCAACGGACTGGCGATCGCTTTCAAGATCGAATCACACAACCACCCCAGTGCGGTCGAGCCGTTCCAGGGGGCAGCCACGGGCGTCGGCGGCATCATTCGCGACATCTTCACGATGGGCGCGAGGCCCGTCTGCGCGATCAACTCCCTGCGTTTCGGGCCGATAACGAGTGAGAATGGAGCGCCACGCGCTCCCGGCGCGGTGGCTGACGCCCTGTCGGCGGCAGACAGAAGCGTGCGTGATCCCCAACTCGCAAACAACCGCCGCCTCTTCGCCGGTGTTGTCAGCGGCATCGCCCATTATGGCAACTGCTTCGGCATCCCGACCATTGCTGGCGAGGTTTATTTTGACAAATGTTACGATGGTAATCCGCTCGTCAACGCGTTTTGCCTGGGTGTGCTGCGCCACGATCAGATCGCACGAGGTGCGGCGAAAGGTGTGGGCAACCCGGTTTTCTATGTTGGCCCCGCCACTGGCCGGGACGGGCTGGCGGGCGCCGCGTTTGCTTCGCAGGACCTGACCGAGGAATCCGCCGGGCAGCAGCGCGGCGCAGTGCAGGTCGGCGATCCGTTTATGGAAAAACTCGTGCTCGAGGCCTGTCTCGAACTGCTCGCCACCGGCGCGGTTGCCGGAATTCAGGATATGGGCGCGGCCGGTTTGACCTGCTCGACCTGTGAAACCGCCGCCCGGGCAGGCACCGGCATCGAAATCGAGTTGGGCAAAGTTCCTCAGCGCGCGCCGGACATGACGCCTTACGAAATCATGCTGAGCGAATCGCAGGAGCGGATGCTCATCATCGTCCACAAGGGGCGCGAAGAGGAGGTCAAACGCGTCTTCGACAAGTGGGACCTGCCGTGGGCGGAGATCGGTTTCGTGACCGACACGGGCCGCATGATCGTCAGGAATCACGGCAAGGTGGAGGTTGACATCCCGGCCAAAAAAATCTCCGATGAATCGCCGGTTTACCGGCGCGAGGCGAAAGAGCCTGAATACTTGAATGCCGTCCGCGCCTTCCGTCTGGCCGGGATCACTGACACAACGAATCCCGTCGATGATTTGAAACGATTGCTGGCCTGGCCGACCATCGCGTCGAAAAACTGGGTTTATCGGCAATACGACCACATGGTGCGCGATGGGTCAGTGATTTGCCCCGGCTCGGACGCGGCAGTGGTTCGCATCAAAACGGACAGTCTTCCCGGTTTGGAGGATGCGAGCGCCATGCGGGCGACGACCGAAAAATTCATTGCGCTCACCGTTGATTGCAACGCCACTTACGTTTATCTCGATCCCTACGAAGGGGGCAAAATCGCCGTGGCCGAGGCGGCGCGCAATCTCGCGTGTTCGGGCGCTGCGCCGCTTGGCACGACCGACAACCTCAATTTCGGCAATCCGCACAACCCCGAAATCTTCTGGCAATTGAAGGAATCGGTTCGCGGGCTGGCCGAAGCCTGCCACGTCTTCAACGCGCCCGTCACCGGCGGAAACGTGAGTCTTTACAATCAAAGTCCCGACGGCGCGATCGATCCAACCCCCACCGTGGCGATGGTGGGTATCATCGAAAAACCGGAGCACATCACCACGCAATGGTTCAAAGACGAAGGAGACGTGATTATTCTACTTGGGGATGCGATGGACGTAAATGATCCCCTGCACGGCCTCGGCGGATCGGCTTATTTGAAAACGATTCACGGACTGAAAACCGGCACACCGCCGCGTTGCGATCTCGCCAGAGAGAAGACCCTGCACGATACGCTGCGCGGCTGGATCCAGTCCGGGGCGGTCAAGAGCGCGCATGATTGCAGCGAAGGCGGGTTGGCTGTGGCACTGGCGGAATGTTGCATTTCGCAGCTTACAGCCCGTAATACACCCCGGTTGATCGGCGCGCAGGCCGATTTGTCAACTGTGACAGCCCCTCGTCTCGACGCCCTGCTGTTCGGCGAAGCGCAGTCGCGCGTCGTGATCTCGGTTGCGCCCCAGTTTGCGGCCAAGATAGTGGCGCAGGCGAAAATCCTGGAATTCCCGGCGGCAAAACTCGGCGTGGTTGGAGGTCTCACATTGCAAATCAAGACCTCGGATAGCCGGTTGACTTGGGACCTGCCGGAGCTGCACGACCTCTGGTGGAACAGCATCGCGCGAGCGATGGAGTGAAGTGACACCAAAGCGCTGCATCCGCGGCACCAAACTTCCTTTCGTTCCGTTTTAGGCCGTGCTTTGCCAATCGAAGGAGAATCCTCTCGATTCGCATTGATTTTCTTGCCGATTTGGTTATCCTGCGGCGCCAGGAAAGGAAAAGTCATGGGGAATGAATGCCGGCACGCGCTTTGCGTGACGAAAAGGAGACCAGCTTCAATCTTGAAGTGCGGATCGCGGGCTCTGGCGATCGCTGCTTGGTGTATCTGTGTGGCCGGCGACGGTCTGCTTGCCCAGGCGCCGGTGATTACCCGGCAGCCGCAAAGCCTCAACGTGGCACCCGGAATGAGAGCCGTGTTCAGTGTCCAGGCCAGTGGTTCGGCATTGCGGTATCAATGGCAGTTCGGCACAGCGGACATTTCGAACGCCACGAACCAGACTTACACAATTACCAACGTCACACCTGCGAATGCCGGCAATTACCAGGTGGTCGTTACCAATGCTTCCGGCAACGTGCCCAGCGCGCCCGCCGCGCTGTTGCTCGGTCCGATCCTTGCGTGGGGCGAAACCAATCTTCCCCCCAATAACCAGACTCAGCTCGTGTTGCCCCTGGCATTGACGAATGCCGTTGCCATCACCGCAGGTGACAGCCACGGATTGGGATTAAGGCCGGATGGCACCGTCGCAAGTTGGGGCTCCGGTCTCTCAGGCGCCACTAACGTGCCTGTCGGATTGACCAACGTCATTGCTATTTCCGCCCGTGTCAATGATTCGGGCGCACTGCGCGCGGACGGTACGGCCGTCGTTTGGGGCAACAACAGCTTTCAGCAGACGAATGTTCCTTCGGGTCTAACCAACGCCGTTGCCCTGGGCGTTGGTGGCGATTTTTGCGCCGCGCTCAGAAGCGATGGAACGGTTGTGGCGTGGGGAAACAACAGCTTCTCCCAGATATCGGCGGCCACAAATCTGTCAGGAACGGTCGCGATTTCTCTGGGCAGTTCTCATGGCCTTGCTCTGCTGGACAATGGTCGGGTTGCGGCCTGGGGCAGAAACACAGAAAAACAATGTGTCGTTCCGGGAGATCTTGCCAATGTGGTGGCCATTGCTGCGGGTGATTCTCACAGCCTGGCGCTGCGCGATGACGGCACCGTGGTGGCCTGGGGCAGCAACACTTCCGGGCAGACCAATGTGCCGACGGGTTTGACGAACGTGGTGGCCATTGCGGCGGGCGTGGCCCACAGCCTGGCCATGACCGACGACGGCAGGATTGTCGGCTGGGGTCTGAACGGCAGCGGACAAAGCGCGGCTCCGACGGGAGCGACCAATATTCTTTCACTTGCAGCGGGCCACTTTTTTTCCTTGGCGTTTGAAGGAACCGGAGCGCCGATGCCCACAGCGCGGCAGGTGGAGCACAACATCCTGCAAGATGAAAACCTCAATCTCGAAGCGATGGTGGCCGGCGCGCAACCGTTGAATTACCAGTGGCGGTTCAATGGTGTCGATATTGTTGGCGCAACCAACGCGGCGCTGTCGATTACCGGTGTTCAACCCGACAATGCCGGCATGTATTCGGTGGTCGTCACGAACGGTTTTGGCTCGATCACCAATCAGGTCGCCTCGGTAACAGTCCGCCAGCTTCAAACGATCGCCGCGTGGGGACTCAATGGCAACGGACAGGCCAGTGTTCCCGCTGGTCTTTCCGACGTGAAAGCCGTCAGCGCCGGCGGCGCGCATGTGCTCGCGTTGCTCGAGGACGGGAGCGTTTCGGCTTGGGGAAACAATCGGTACGGCCAGGCTGACGTTTCCCCTCTTGCAACAAACGTCGTTGCGATCGCTGTCGGGGCGCAACACAGCGTGGCGCTCCGCGGTGATGGTACAGTCGTTGTCTGGGGCGGTACCACGTTTTCGGTCAGCCATCCGACCTTCCCTCCGACTGGAGTTAAAGCCATCGCCGCCGGCAACGAATACAGCCTGGCACTTTTATCCAATGGAACGGTGACAGGTTGGGGAGGTTTTCCAGCTCCCTCCGGGCCGCTCTGGGTGCCACCTTCGGGACTTTCCGGCGTGACTGCCATTGCGGCCGGTGACACACACGCCGCTGCGTTAAGAAATGACGGAACAGTCGTAGTGTGGGGCTCAAATTTTGCCGGCCAGACCAATGTTCCCGCCGGATTGTCCAACGTAGTCGGCATTGCCGCCGGCTACGCGCACATGCTCGCGGTCAAGAGTGACGGCGCCATAGTCGCGTGGGGGCTTAACAACAACGGCCAGACGAATGTGCCGGGTGATCTCACGAATGCCGTGGCGGTGGCCGCGAACCTGAACCGCAGCGTTGCCCTTCGCAGCGACGGAACCATTGTCACCTGGGGACAAAACATTGCCGGCGAATCGGTCGTGCCGGCCGGATTGACCAACGTCATGCAAATCTCCGCCGGCGGGGACTTTACTTTGGCACTGGTTGGTGACAGCGCCCCGCTCGTCTCACTCCCGCCGCGTGGTCGCACAATTCTGCCCGGCGCCAGTCTGGAATTAACCGCAACGGTCAGCGGCACGCCGTCGCTGCTGTATCAATGGCAGCGGGATGGCGTTGATATTTCCGACGCGACCAACCTCTCCTTTTCCATCATCAACGCATCCGCGACGAACGTCGCTGATTATCGGGTGATCGTCACGAACCGTCACGGTGGCACGACCAGCGAAGTGGCAACGGTAACGCTCGGCCCGATCATTGCGTGGGGCAACAACGCCAGCGAACAGACCTGGATTCCTGCAGGTGTGACCAACCCGGTGCATGTCGCGGCGGGAAGCGGCCACTCCGTGGCGCTCATGACTGACGGTTCATTGATCGAATGGGGAGGTTTGTACGGACTCGAGATTCCGACTAATCTCGGTCTCTGTTTCGCTATCTCCGCAGGGGACTATCACACCGTCGCCCTGCTCGATGGTGGTGCGGTCGCAGCGTGGGGTGAAGACTCCTACGGGGAAACCAACGTGCCGGCCGGTTTGTCAAACGTCGTCGCGGTGGCCGCCGGGAGTTTTCATTCGGTGGCCCTGACAGCGGACGGGAACTTGGTTTTGTGGGGGGATACCAACTCCACAAGGCCGGATCAAATTGTCGGTCTTTCAAATGTCATTGCCATTGCCGCTGGCTCGCAACACTCACTCGCTTTGAGGGATGATGGCACGGTCGCGGCCTGGGGACAAAATCTCAGCGGACAAACCAATGTCCCCGCTGATCTCGGTGACGTGGTCGCCATTGCCGCGGGATTCGACCACAGCATGGCGTTGACTGTGGACGGAACGGTGGTTGCGTGGGGCGCTGGCGGTTCGAGTCTAGTCCAACCGCCCTCGGGACTCTCGAATGTCGTAGCCATTGCCGCGGGATTTGAGGGAAGTCTCGCGCTCACGAGCGAGGGTACAATTGTGGCTTGGGGAGACAACACTTCCGGCCAGGCGAACATTCCGTCTCCGCTGAACAACGTCGTCAGCATCGCCTCGGGCTGGTTCCATAATCTGGCCATCATCGGAGACGGCAAGCCCGTTGTCGTATCATCGGTTCCGAGGCGAACCGTGACGGCGGGTGGAACGCTACGATTGGCTGCGTTGGCCGCGGGGGCACAGCCGCTGAGATACCAATGGCAGTTCAAAGGCGGTGACATGGACGGCGCGACCAACGCGATCCTGACCCTGACCGGTGTGCCATTGAGCGCCTCCGGCAATTACCGTTGCATCATCAGCAACGATCTCGGGTCCGTCGATGGTCCGATTACCGCCGTGACTGTGTTCGGAGAATCGCTTCACTTCGAAACGACCCCGGACGCTTTAAGTTTCACCAACGGAATTGCCCATCTGCGGCTGGCGGGGCTGAGCGGCGCCGGCCCGGTGACGGTCTATGTTTCCACGAATCTCTCGGATTGGGAAACAGTATTCAGTCACGCGTCCACTACCGGCGCTCTGGACTTCGACGACACAACGGCAACGAACTCGGCGCGCTTCTACAAGGCCGTTGAAGGCCCTTGATCGAACCCTCGGTGCGGCCGCTTCTGAGACCCGCGCATAAAAGTCCAGTTGAGACTTGCGAGAAGCGTGGAACCCTTGTTGGATATGGCTGCGCGGACGAAGTGACATGCAGTATTATCCCAGACATTATTGCGGCGTGTTCGGCATTTACGGCCACCCGAGCGCGGCCGAACTGACCTATTACGGCCTTTACGCGCTCCAGCACCGCGGCCAGGAAAGCGCCGGCATTGTCGCCTGTGATGGCCGCCAATTTCGCAAACACGTGGGCATGGGGCTGGTGTCGCAGATTTTTGACGGCGACAAATTGCACGCGCTCGTCGGCAACATGGCGGTCGGACACACGCGCTACTCAACGACAGGATCGTCCCAGTTGAGCAATGCGCAGCCGATGACTGTTAATTCCTCCAAGGGCCAGATTGCGATCGCGCACAACGGCAACCTGACCAATGCCGCGGAATTGCGCGACGCGCTCGAGGCCAAAGGGCTGCCATTTCAGACCACGGTTGACAGCGAAATCATCCTGATGCTGCTGGCCCAACCAACACTGGGCGGAAAGGAAAACAACCTTGTTCAAACCGTCCGCCGCATCGAGGGCGCCTATTCGCTGATCATCATGACCGAGCAGGAATTGATCGGCGTGCGCGATCCGCACGGCTTCCGGCCGCTGTCCATCGGCAAGGTGGGCGACGCCTGGGTGCTGGCCAGCGAAACCTGCGCCTTCGATCTGATCCACGCGAAATTCGTCCGCGATGTCGAACCGGGAGAAATCGTCATCATCAACAAGGACGGGCTGAAAAGCATCCATGCCTTTCCCGATCACCAGCGCAAGGCGTTCTGCATTTTTGAATACGTCTATTTCGCCCGCCCGGACAGCACCATCGCCAACCGCAATGTTTACCAGGTCCGCGTCGAGCTGGGCCGCCAGCTTGCCCGCGAAAACAGGATCGACGCCGACATTGTCGTGCCGGTGCCGGACAGCGGGAATTGCGCCGCGCTCGGCTACTCGCTGGAATCCGGAGTTCCGTTCGAGATGGCGTTCGTACGCAACCATTATGTCGGCCGCAGCTTTTTGCAGCCGTCCCAGCTCATTCGCGATTTCAACGTGCGGGTGAAGCTGAATCTCATTGGCGAACTCGTGAAGGGCAAACGCGTGATCATCGTGGACGATTCGATTGTCCGCGGGACAACCTGCAAGTCACGGGTGAACAATCTCAAGGAGGCCGGCGCGAAGGAGGTTCACGTGCTGGTCAGCTGCCCTCCTCACATGAACCCGTGCGTTTATGGCATAGATTTTCCGGACCGCAGCAAGTTGATGGCGGC
Organism: Candidatus Angelobacter sp.; assembly: GCA_035607015.1. Classification (NCBI taxonomy): domain Bacteria; kingdom Pseudomonadati; phylum Acidobacteriota; class Terriglobia; genus Candidatus Angelobacter; species Candidatus Angelobacter sp. Next base: position 17,244 of record DATNDF010000021.1, read on the forward strand.
GAATCATTCCCTCGACGAAATCCGCAAATATCTCAACGCCGATTCGCTCGCCTACCTTTCGCAAGAAGGAATGGTGGCGGCCACCGGCCTTCCGGCCAGCGAGTTCTGCATGGCGTGCTACGATGGCAATTATCCCGTGCCTTACGATCCACTCGTGGACAAGCACATTATCGAGCGCCGTCGCGCGCGAGTCGAGAGCCTCGGTGAGGCGCTCGCCAAGGAGGAATTGCAGCCCGAGCTGCTCTGATTCTCCGCGGGTTGACATCCGCGCGACCTGCGGCACCTTAGCCTCACCTGCCGCCGGCTCGAGTGAGCCGGCTTCGCATTGAACAACAATAACTCGATCCAATTGAAATTATGGCCATCACTTCTCCTGATTTGACGAAACAACCGCCGCGCAGTCCCCGCGTGTGTCTCGGCGGCTACGTGATCCTCCCGCGAATGCTCGACAAAGGCCGGGCCACCGTCGCCGGCAAGAACGGCGAATACCACTACAATTGTCCCATGGACCAGCGGTTCCTCGATTTTGCGGGCGTTGATCCGGAGGCGCTCAAGAAACAACTCGCAGCCGGCAAGGGTGACTGGGAAATTCTGGAATGGATCAACGCGAACGCGAAGAACAAACCGACGGAGGTCCAAATCGCCGCCTGGTCAACTCTGGCCGAACGCCGTGCCCCGGCCGATCCCGAATCGCGCGCCTATTTCAACGAACTGCATTCCAAGGCCGCGCAGCAGCGCGAGGACATCGTAACCTGGTTTGATCTGCTCGACCTAGACGATTATGTCAGCTTCGGCGGCAAGGCATAAAACCGGCACGCGACACCGGAGTGTGGAGTGATGATCCGACGCAGCGCCAGGCTGCTGGTCTCGCTCCGCGCCCCGGAGCTCGGTCAATCCGACTCTGCGTCTCGGGTTTCGGCCACCTTTCTTAAATACTCGAACGAGTAAAGGCCGCTCGCATGGCCGTCGCCCCAGACCGGCTGAACGGCATAACCGCCGACGCTCGCGATCCGCCTGAGCTGAAACGCGTGCGCCGACAACGGGCGTTCCGGGTTCCTGTAAACATTGCCCAGGATGTCGGACTCGCCCTTGCACCCCGCGCACGGACAACAACGCCGCAACTTTTCCAGACCCACGAAATTCTCGGTGCCATCATCCCACTTGATGGCCAGTTCCTCGCCGATCTGCTGGATGTCCAACGGTCGCATGACTGGAGTTTAATCTTTGCGCGGCTACGAAGTCCAACAACGTCTATAAAACCGGGGGTGGATTTGGTTTCCATGTCAGGATCCGACCTTCTAGGATGCAACAATCCACGACTACACGACCACAGAGTTAGTATTAACTAATATTCATAGTTGACTCTAATACTCCATACCGGCTATGGTGCGTTCATGTTCGGATTTCAACATGCCTGTCCGTGATGACGGACCCGTCACATAAACCTTCTGTGCAAAAAGCCGGCTGGCGATTAGACGCCGGCACGCCGAGCCTGTCGGAAGTCCATCGCACCATCCCGGTGCCGGAGGGGTTGAGTTTCTGGCGCAAGATGCTGGCGTTTTCCGGGCCCGGCTATCTGGTCGCGGTGGGATACATGGACCCGGGGAATTGGGCCACCGACCTCGCGGGCGGGTCACGATTCGGTTACACGCTGCTCAGTGTCATCCTCCTGTCCAATCTCATGGCGATCCTCCTCCAATCGCTATGCGCGAAGCTCGGCATCGTCACCGGCCGCGACCTGGCGCAGGCCTGCCGCGATCATTACAAGAGACCGGTCGCAATTTCCCTCTGGTTGCTCTGTGAAATCGCCATCTGCGCCTGCGACCTTGCGGAGGTCCTCGGTTCGGCCATCGCGTTGAAACTGCTGTTCAAGATTCCGCTCATCGCCGGAGTGTGCATCACCGCGCTCGACGTGCTGGCCGTGATGTATTTGCAGAACAAAGGATTCCGCTACATTGAAACGCTCGTCGTGGTTTTGATCCTCACCATCGGCGGGTGTTTTTTTGCCGAAATGATTTTTTCAAAGCCGGACCTGGCCGGCATTGCCAAAGGATTCATTCCCAGTGCGGATATCCTGTCAAACCGCGAGATGCTTTACGTCGCCATCGGCATCCTTGGCGCGACGGTCATGCCGCATAATCTGTATCTTCATTCCTCCATCGTGCAGACGCGCAAATACGAGCAAAGCGCGAGCGGCCGCCGCGAAGCGGTCAAATTCGCGACCCTTGACTCGACGCTCGCGCTGATGTTCGCGCTGTTCATCAACGCGGCCATTCTGATTCTGTCCGCCGCCGCGTTTCACCACAAACACGAGGTCGGCGAACTGAAGGAAGCCTACCGATTGCTCAGCCCGACCCTCGGTGTCGGAATCGCCAGCGGATTATTCGCGGTGGCGCTGCTCGCGTCCGGACAGAACTCGACGCTGACCGGCACCCTGGCCGGACAGATCGTCATGGAGGGCTTTCTAAACATCAGGCTGCGTCCGTGGTTGCGGCGCCTGATCACCCGCCTCATCGCCATCGTGCCCGCGATCATCTGTCTGGCAATTCTGGGCGATGGCGCCGAGGACAAACTGCTCGTGCTCAGCCAGGTAATTCTCTCGATGCAACTGCCCTTCGCGGTCGTCCCACTCGTCCTCTTCACGAGCGAGCGGGCGAAGATGGGCGAATTTGCCAACAAATGCTGGGTGAATTGGCTGGCCTGGACGACGGTAATCGTCATCATCGCCCTGAACATAAAGCTGCTCGCGGACGTTTTTGGGATGACCGACCTGGCAATCAAGATTTTCCGGCAATCGTAGGTCCGCATGTACAAAAAAATCCTCGTTGCACTCGAAAACAGCCGCGCTGACCAGAGCCTGCTGCCGCACGTCACCGAACTGGCCAGACGCCTGCATTCACGTCTGCTGCTGGTGCATGTGGCCGACGGCTGGGTCGCCCGCAACTTCGAACAACTCAAGCTTGCTGAATCCCAGGAAATGAAGGATGACCGCGGCTATCTGGAGGCGGCCGCGGGCAGGCTGCGGGCGGAAGGTCTGGAAGTCTCCGCTCATCTCGCCCTCGGTGATCCGCCCACGGAAATCATCCGGACCGCCGAACGCGAACAGTGCGATCTGATCGCGATGACAACGCATGGGCACCGGTTGATTGGCGATTTGATCCTGGGCAGCACCATCCATGAGGTCCGTCACAAGACGACCATCCCCGTCCTGCTGGTGCGGGCGGCCGAAAAATAGCGTCCCGCGCCAACCGCCGCCGTTTCAAATCCGCGCCACCAGATCCGTATCTCCGGCTCGAACGCGCGCCGGCAATTTTTTCTCAACAGGCGCCTTCTCCAGCACGACGAACCTCGGGAGGCCGCCCTCATCCGGCAGACGCAGCTCACCTTCAATGAGCGGCCGCGCGTACTGAATGAACTTTTCGTTCGGCAGAAAACCGTCTTCGCTCATCCAATCGCGCGGAATGAAATGCTCGACATTGGCGATGTCGCCCAGCGGCTGGAGATCGGTGGTCCACTTGTAGGGATTGTTTTGGAGGCGCATTAGTTTGACCATGAATCCGCTCCGGCCCCCGACGGCGGCGCGCACCGCGGCTTCCCCGCACGCGGCGGCTTCTTCCACGTCA
>DATNDF010000022.1 GCA_035607015.1 Candidatus Angelobacter sp.
CCCCACGCGGCTGATGACTTGCGCCGGAGTCCGTTTGGCCGCCCACGTGGCCTTCTCCCATTCACGCATCTGGGCGACGCTGATGACAGGGACTGGCATCGCTTGATTGGACGCGAGGCTATCCGTTTCGTCACGCGGGCGAAAGCTGAAAATCAAGCCCTGGAGTAAAGCTGCGCGACGTATTTTCCGTATCCATTGTAAAGCAGAGTCTTTACGCGGTCACCCGTGTCAATAATCCGCTCGGTGGCCTGCGACCAGCGCGGATGGGGCACGTTCGGGTTCACGTTCGATTCGAACGGGTATTCCTCCGGTTGCAACGTCTCCCAGAAAGTTCTCGGTTGCTTCGTGATGAATTCGATCTTCACCACGGACTTGATGCTCTTGTACCCGTATTTCCACGGAACCACCATCCGGATGGGCGCGCCATGTTGTTTGGGCAGGGGTTTGCCATAAATGCCGGTGACCATCATCGTGAGCGGATTCATCGCCTCGTCAAGGCGCAGACCCTCGAAATACGGCCACGGATAATTCGGCGCCTCGGCCATTCCGGGAGACTGGTCCGGGCGGTTGAAGGTCTCGAACCGGACGAATTTCGCCTCCGGTTTCGGAACAACTTTTTCGATGAGTCTGGAAAACTGGAATCCGGTCCACGGCACGATCATTGCCCACGCCTCGACGCATCGCATTCTGTAAACGCGCTCTTCCAGTCCGAACATATCCACGAGTTCCGTCGCGTCGAGGGTCATGGGTTTTTCCACCAGTCCGCCGACCTGCACCGGCCACGGAGCAGTGACGAATTTGTCCACATAACGATACACGTCCTTGCCCAGACTGAACTCGTAAAAATTGTTGTAGTGACCCGCGACCTTTTCACTGGTCAACGCCCGGTTGGGATTGAACTCGCCGTTGCGCGGCGCGGGGAAGTTTTTCGAGGGAGTGATTGAAGCGGCGACGCCGTTGGTTCGGGCCGGGGATGCGGGGGCGGCCGAATCCGCCCGGGCCTGGCGGGACAGCGGAACTGCCAGCAATCCCGCGCCCGTGAGGCCGGCCCGTCGGAGGAAATCTCGACGATTCAAGAATGCCTTTTCCGGGGTCACGAGCCGTTCCGAAATGCGCCAATCCGGATGAACGATGATGCTGGCCATGTTGTTAAGATGCTTGAGACCGGAGTTTAATTCAGCAAAATTCTTGTCGTGAGAAGTTCCGCGTGCTGCCGATGCCGCGGCATATTGAACGGGCTGGAGCAGCCACGATCAAAGTTTGAAGGAAGACATGTTATGAAACGCAGGAGAATGGCGGTCATGTTGCTCGTGTCCGGTCTCGCCTTGAGCGCGGGATGTGGAAAAGAAGGGAAAAGTTCGCCGCCGGCGGCAACCAACGCCTCGGCCGCAGGTGTCGAGAAATTGGAAAAAGGCGCTCAGAATGCGGTGGCTACCACGACCACTTATTTGACGCGCGAAAAGGAACAGTTGCAGAAGAGTTTGGCGGACAAGCTGGCGGAACTCGATGAACATCTGTCCCGCCTGAAAGCGAAGTCAGGTCCGGTGGGTAACAGGGCAAGGTCCGAATGGACCAACGCGCTCACGCAGATCCAGCAGAGAAAAGAAGTCGCCGCCAACAAGCTGGAACAATTGAAGAACAGCAGTGCCGACAAATGGCAGGACTTCAAGGCGGCAACCGAGTCCGCCTTTGCCAACCTCGAGAAGGCGATGAAAGATGCTTTTGCCCGCTTCACCGACGACCACAAGGTCGCTCAGTAGCCCGGCGGCTGCCCGCGGGTGCGAATGTGAACGGCATGTTGGTGAGTTCGCAGGCCGGGTGAAATCGGGACACGGTTCTACTTTGCCAATCGCGGCCTGATGATCGAGGTCCACAGCGCATATCCCTTGGCGTTCATGTGCAACTTGTCCTCACCGAACAGTTCTGCCCGCGGGCTGCCGTCTCTCCCGAGCATCGGATTAAAAACGTCAATGTAAGCGAGCCGTTTTTCGTGGTTGCAAAAGTTTTCGACCAGGTTGTTGGCAGCCCGGATTTTTTCCACGAACTGCCAGCGCGACGGGCTTGGCTTGATCGACAGAAACACGATTCGCGCCCGGGGAAGTCCGCCGCGCACTTTGTTAACGAACGCCTTGAAGTCGGCCAGGACCTGTTCCGGTGACCTGCCTGCCGCTATGTCGTTGTCTCCGGCGTAGAGCACAATCACTTTCGGTTTGTAAGGCAACACGATGCGGTCGGCGAAGGCAGTGGAATCGGCGATCTGTGACCCGCCGAATCCCCGGTTGAGAACTTTGAACCCGGGAAAATCCTGCGCCAGGGATTTCCAGAGCCGGATGCTCGAACTGCCAATGAAAAGGACGGCGCCAGTGGGGGGTGGGCTGGTTCTATCGGCGGCCTCAAACGCCCTGATTTCAGACTCCCATTTCGTGGAGCCCGGATTCGTCTGGGCCCGGGACACCTGGTCTGGAACGACGAACACAAGTGCCACCGTGGCGAGCAATTGTATGTGAACGAGCAAACGCTTTGTCGTGGTGTTCATATCTTGCGATTGCGCGCATTGGTAACAATTCGCACTCCGCCGTTCAATGCCGTTTTTGCGTTGCGAATTTGAACGTTGCCACCATGCTGTCCGCATGGAAGCGCTTTCCGCCGAAGAAGTCCGCCGCGCGGTTCAAATCGCTCTTGCCGAGGACATCGGCAACGGCGACATCACCACGCTTGCGATCATTTCGCCCGGCGTGACCGCAAAGGCGACGATGGCGGCGCGCGAACCGCTGGTGGTAGCGGGGTTGGCGCTTGCCGAGGCCGCTTTCCGTGAGATCTCCACGGCGGTCCAAATCGTTCCGGCGGCAAGCGACGCGGACCGGTTGAGTGCGAGCCAGCCACTTCTTCGCATCGAAGGGCCCGCGCAGGCAATCCTGACCGCGGAACGCGTCGCATTGAATTTCATCCAGCGACTGTCCGGCATTGCAACGCTGACGAGCCAGTTCGTTGACGCAATCAAGGGCACCCGCGCGGAGATTCTCGACACGCGCAAAACAACGCCGGGGCTCCGCCGTCTGGAGAAATATGCGGTCACGTGCGGTGGCGGGCGAAATTACCGTCTGGGCCTGTTCGACAACATCCTCATCAAGGACAACCATCTGATGGCGTTGCGCGACGAATCACCGAACGCCATCGCTGTGGCGGTCAAACGCGCCCGGGAGAAATGTCCGCGTCAGAGCATTGAGGTCGAGGTGGACACGTTGGAGCAGGTCGAACAGGCCCTGGAAGCGGGCGCCGACATCATCCTGCTGGACAACATGAATCATGTGCAAATGCGGGAGGCGGTGCAGCAGGCGAGGGGCCGCGCCCGCACCGAAGCCAGCGGCGGAGTGAATCTCGGCACCGTTCGCCAGATTGCCGAAACCGGCGTGGATTTCATTTCCGTCGGCGCTCTCACTCATTCCGCGCGGGCGGTGGACGTTGCGTTGGATTTTGAATTCTGACGCCGTTTCACGAAATTAACAGCGGGGATCTGTTTCATTGTGACCATCGACTCCGAAATCCTGACGGCGTTGCGAAGGGCCGGCGCCGGCGTCCCGGGCACGGAATTGTCGCATCGGCTCGGCATCAGCCGGACTGCCGTCTGGGCGCGCATTGAGGAGCTTCGTTCGTTGGGGTATGACATCGAGGCCAGCCCGCACGCGGGTTACCGGCTGCGCGGCGCGCCCGATGTCCTTCATGCTGACGATTTGCTCTCGCGTCTCGGTAAAGCCCGGGTCATCGGGCGGGACATCCGGGTGTTTGAAAAAACCACCTCCACAAACGACGTCATCGAAAAACTGGCGCGCGACGGCGTCGAGGAGGGAGTCGTCGTGTTTGCCGAATCCCAGACGAAAGGACGGGGGCGCCTCGGCCGCAAATGGATGTCGCCCGCGCGCAAAGGACTTTGGTTTTCCGTGCTGCTGCGTCCGCGGCTCCGGCCGCAGGCTGTCACGCGATTGACCATCGCGTCCGCCACGGCGCTCGTTCGCGCCATCCGCTCTCAAACCCGTTTGGTGCCGACGATCAAATGGCCGAATGATGTCCTGATCGGCGGGAAAAAAATTGCCGGCATCCTGACCGAAATGCATGGCGAACTCGATACCGTGAAATACGTCATCTTGGGGATTGGCGTGGATGTCAATTTGAGCGCAAGCGAGTTTCCCGCCGATCTCCGCAAACACGCCACCTCGCTCAGGATCGCATCCGGGGAATCACCGGATCGCGCCGGATTGGCGACAGAAATCCTGCGCGAGCTCGAACGCGACTACGCCCGTGTCAGCTCTCGCCAGTTCGAGGCTGTGGCAGATGAATGGGAGGAACGGTGCGAAACCATCGGGCGCGATGTCGTGATACGGGTTGGCGACCGCCGCGTGCAGGGCCGCGCCGAATCCCTCGACGCGGACGGCGCGTTGCTGTTGCGCACTCAACACGGTCACCTTGAACGCATCATTGGCGGCGACGTGACGATGGAAAAGTGATGCTGACAAGGAGCGCGACCCCGGCGTCTGTCCCCGTTTTCGCGCAGGCGAAGGGGACCGGCACACGTCCTGCGCGCGGTTCCGACCGAGACTCGCTGCGGGCGAAACTTCCCTGCCTTTGAGACGAACATTCAAAAGCCGCCGCGCTTGATGGGTTGCCCCTTTGCCTGCCTGGAACCACGTTCCAACGTCGCTAAAGCTCGACTGCCCGTTCCACGACCCGCCCGGAGGGTGGCTGGGCCGGTTGCATCGTCGATGGCTTGTCGGGCGGGTCATCAAAACAGATCTTCGGAAGGATGGGCCAACGCGAGTGGATTTTCACAATCCAGAAAAAAAGCCGCATCCGCCAGTAAACCCTCCAACCGCCATCCAGTTCGCCGGCCAGCAGCGCGGTCACCGCAGAGGGAAGATTGAATTTGTTGCGCGGTTCGAAAAACACCTCGATGAACGACCGCGTGTAAAAGCCTTCGACCATTTCCCAGTAGAGCTGCATCGCGCGATGGACGTGGCGCTCATACTTGCGCAGGCGCTTCATCCCGTCGTCGCCGGCGTCCAGCGACTCGATAACCGCCCGGGCAGCGAGTTTTCCGGAATACATTGCCAGATGAACACCCGCCGAAAAAATCGGGTCCATGAAACCGGCCGCGTCGCCGACGCGTATCAGGCGGCGGTTCACAAAGCTCTTGTTGCGGTAGGAGAAATCGCCGGTCGCCTGGATGGTGTTGAGCAACCGCGCGTCCTTCATCCGCTCACGCATCACGGCGCTGGACCGCACGATGCCGTTGAAAACCTCTTCCGGCGGCTGCTTCATGGCCGCAAACTCCGCCTGGTCCATCACGCAGCCGACACTGACCTTTTCCTTCGCGAGCGGAATGATCCAGAACCATTTGTTCTCCAGCCGGACGATGATGGTGTCACCGCGCGCCCGGCCTTCATCCAGTTTCACGCCGGTGAAATGGCCGAACAGGGCGAGTTTTTTCAGGTGCGGGTGGACGACGCGGATGCCCTGCTGATTGCCGGTCAAATTGCCGCGGCCACTGGCGTCTATGAGGAAGCGGGCGCGAAAGGTTTGCACCGCGCCCGTGGCATCGCGTGTTTCAACGGCGACGAAATTCGGTGCCGTGTTGTCAAACCGGGTTACGGTGACGCCTTCGCGCACTTCCGCGCCTGACTTTTGCGCGTGTTGCAGCAACAGATGATCGAACTTTGAGCGTTCGACCTGGAACGCCGTTGCTTCCTTGGTGTAATGTCCGTTGCGAAAAATCAACTTCAGGCATTTGGAACCGTTGCCAACGTGGAATTGCGCGCCGGTCTTGAGGGGAAAACCTTGCTTCTCGAGCGTTTCCAGCACGCCCATGTCCGCAAAGAAACGGCGGTTATAGGGAAGAAGAGATTCGCCAATGTGGAAGCGGGGGAAATGTTCCTTCTCCAACACCAGCACGCGTTTGCCGGCGCGTGCGAGAAAGGAGGCCGTGCTGCTGCCGCCCGGCCCGCCGCCAATCACAATCACGTCGTAAATCTCGTCTGCCATGCCCCAATCAAAAGGGAAAATCAGTTCGCAAACAAGCATGAGGTTTTCTGCCCGCCATTCATAAGAGTTGCGGTCTGGGATTGAGAACAGCAGTTCAGCAGAATGAAAATGCTCGATTATTCTCGATAAAATGCGAGGAATTGTTCCTGCGATGGTGTTATGAACGAAGGGAACAACTACTATGGAAACTGACTTTATTCTCATTCGGCGACGTCCAACACCTGATGAACTTCTCAAGGCAGTAATTCAAATAGTTCCCGAGTTCGCCACACATTGGGAAGCCCCCGACAATTATTTCCGAAATGACGACGGGTCATTTTCGCTGCATGCTGTAATCTTGGAATTGATGAATTACGTTAAAAACGCATTTCGGAACTTAGACTATAACCAACGCCGTTCGCTCGCTGAACTTTTTCAGAAGCATGCCGAAATTGAAATGCGCCTGTACTTAAAGACCAAATCGAAGGAGTACTTTAACATATGGAATTGACGGAGAGCCGTAGCTGGCTGAGCCAATCATTGCAGGCTAAGTGACTCACCGGAGGATATTTGCCAGTTTCGCACTGCTTCTTGAAAAGATAGGGCCAAAGCAGCCATGGAAAACTATGCTTACTCACCTTTGCGCCAGCTCGGCACAAGGAAAACGACCCTGACTACGTGAAGCTAATCAACTATCTGACGAATCTTTCCAAGGGCCGGTTGATCCTTTGGTGCTACTTCATCTGGTATCTGGTCGTCTTAAAGCGCTATTTCGATCCCAGCCCGCGCCTTTGGCTCACGTCGCTGGGGTTGAGTCTGATTATCGGTTTCGCTTTGTTTGTCAGCACTACCGTCGCGGGCGACAAGAAAGTGAAACTGGAACGCTGGCAGGTCATCCGACTGTTCATGATGCCGTTTTGTGTTTCGAGTTTTTCCGCGCTGGTGAAAGGCAAGGGCTTTTTCCTCATTTTCTCGCCCGATCCAAAGGAGATTCTGATTGCCGTCGGCCTTTGCGTGGCGCTGTGCGGAACCGTCGCCTTGCTCAAACGGCGGCAACAAACCGCGCCCGGCGCATTTGGCGAGTCCAAGGCTCCGAATCAATGATCAGCGGATGGCTGGCCGAAGAAGGTTGCGTACCTTGGGGCCGCCGCTCTGCGGAGCCAGGTCAGACCTTGCCGGTGGCGGGGATTGATTCTTTGCCGATGGTTTGCCCGGTTTCCGGCGTTACGTCGGAAGCAAATCGGTGCAGAGATGGGGCCGCCAGGGATGGGCTGGATCGTCGGCAACTACTTTGATCGCCTCTTCCATCTGGCGGAGAATTGGAACGGCGGCGCGGTCGTAAACGTCCCCTTGCAACAGCTGCGTCAATTGCCAGCGCGCTTCCGGCTTGCCGATTAGATCAAGGAACAACGTCGGCAACTGGTAATAAAGGCGGATGAACTCGCGCCAGATGTCCACGCCGGTGCGCACGCTTTTCTCGTAATCGGAAAAACTTGCCGCGCTCACGTCGCCACGCTCGAGCGCGCGGATGACGGCGCCGGCGGCGCGCTTTGCGGATTCCATGGCCACGCTTACGCCCGATGAGAAGACCGGATCAACAAAGCGTGCGGCATCGCCGACGAGCATCCAGCCGTTGCCGGCGAAGCTTTCCATCACGTAGCTGTAATTGCCTTCGCGAGTGAACTCGTGGAGCGGGCGCGCACGGGCCATTCGGCCGGCGAGCGACGGGTGGCTGGAAATCTGACGCGTGAAGAAGTCTTTGGCCAGCTCGCTTCCTTTTACAAAATCGCCACTTTGTGTGACGACACCGACGGATGTGACGCGGCCGTCAATCGGGATGAGCCAGGCCCAGGCACGCGGCATTGGCAGGACGTGAATACGAATGTAATCGGCGGTTTCGGTTGCACCCCGGGCCACGCCATCGAACCAGTTGTGAACCGCGAATTGATTGAACAGCGGGTCGTTGCGCTTCAGGCGCAGTTGCGAACCAAGCACCGTGCCGCGGCCGGAGGCATCCACCACGAGCCCGCAACGAAGCAGCTTTTCCCGGCCGTCCTGCCTGATGCGGACGCCGGTCGCGAAACCGTCGGCGCCGAACTCCACCCGCTCGACCCGCGCGCCTTGCAACACGCGTGAGCCTTTCGACGAAGCGTGTTTCAGCAGCAACTCGTCGAATCGCCCGCGGTCCACGTGATAAGTGTAATCCTGGGAGAGTCCAAGTTCGGGAATTTCGCGGAAACGAATCACGTGTTCTTTGGTGTCCGCCCAGTGGGTCCACACCGCGCCGTGTTTGTGGACGAACCGCGCCTGTTCCATCACGGGCAGGAAACCGATCTCCTGGAAAATTCGCGTCGTTGAACAAACCAATGATTCTCCAACGTGAGCGCGCGGATGAACGGCCTGGTCGAGAATCAGGTGCTTGATGCCGGCGGCGGAAAGGTAGGCACCGAGCGTCGAGCCCGCCGGGCCACCGCCGATGATGATCACGTCGGCGTCCGGCTGCGATGAGCCTGCCCCCGCGGACGCGACCGGGGCAGGCCCGGAAATCTCGTCGGGTCTGTCGCGGGTTGCTTCGTTGAAGTCGCCCGGATTCAGGTGTGAGTGGGTTCCGGCGTCGTTCGTGGCGTTACGCCCGAAGTGGAGGAGTTCCAGGATCTCACTGCGGAGACGGAGGAATTCGGGGCTGTTGCGTTGGCGCGGACGGTCGAGGCCGACGGCAATGATCTGTTCAATCCGGCCGGGGCCCGGAGTCATGATGACGATGCGGTCGCTCATGTAAATCGCTTCGTCGATGTCATGGGTGACCAGGAGCATGGTGGTGCGGCGGTCCTGCCACAGGCGGAGCACCTCATCCTGCATACGCATGCGTGTGAAAGCGTCGAGCGCGCCCAACGGCTCGTCGAGAAGAAGGATTTTGGGATGGTTGATCAGCGCCCGCGCCAGAGCCACCCGCTGGGCCATGCCGCCGGAAAGATGATGAGGGAAGGCATTGGCGAATGCTTCCAGACCCACCAGCCGCATGAACTCGTCCACTTCGTGGCGTTTCTGGTGGAGCACGCCGCGCGCGACCAGACCGGCCTGTATGTTGCGGCGGACGGTCAGCCAGGGAAAAAGGTTGGGATCCTGAAAGACCAGACCCCGTTCGGCACTGGGGCCGGTGATCGGTTCCGCGCCTACCCGAAGTTCTCCGGTGTTGGGCGAATCAAGACCTGCGATGAGGCGAAGCAAGGTGGATTTTCCGCAGCCACTGGGGCCGACGATTGAAATAAGTTCGCCCGCTTCAACAGAGAGAGAGACCGCGTCGAGCGCCTGCGTCCGGCCGTGCGCGCCGTGCGGCGAAGGAAAGTCCTTCCGCACGTCACGAATGTGCAGGGAAGATCCTTCGGTGGCGGCGTTTACCATTTGATCATTCCCTTCTGCCAAACCAGCACTCGGTCGCGCGCTTTGAACAGCAACGTCATGATGGTCGAGAAAAAGGCGGCCATGATGACCAGGGCGGCATAGACCTTTCCGTATTCCGCCCAACCCTGCGCCCAGGCCACGTACCAGCCCAGCCCGGATTTGACACCGACGGTCTCGGCCACGACGAGCGTCAGAAACGACGTGCCCAATCCCATGAACAAGCCGATGAAGATGTTCGGCATGGCGGCCGGAATCGCGACGCGAAAAATGAGGTATGCCTGCCGCGCGCCGAGAGTGCGCGCGACATCCAGGTAGGAGGCGCGCGTGTTGGAGATGCCGGACACGGTCAGCATCGTCACCGGGAACCACACCGCGAGTGCAATCAGCGCCACGGCGGAGAACATCGCCGAGGGAGAGAGCACCATTGCCAGCGGGATCCACGCAGTCGCGGGAATCGGGCCGACGATTTTCAACAAAGGCATCCCCCAATAGCGGACGTGTGCGAACCAGCCGATGCAGATGCCGGTGATCAGGGCGATGACCACTCCCAACGCGTAGCCCGAGAGCAGCAGCAGCAGTGAATGCCACGTGCTGTCGAACAGGGTCGCGCGATCATCCAGAAGACTTTGTAACACGCCGGCCGGGCCCGGAAAATAGGGCAGGGGAAGCAAACGGAAACCGGACGTTATCACCTCCCATAAGCACAGCAGTAAGATAGCGGCCGCAATGATCGGGCACATGCGTTTCATCCACTGGCGAAGCCCCGACCAAAACGGCTGTACCAGCGAAGCCGTGATGGCTGCAACGAGAATCAACCCAAGAAACACCGAGTAGGAGCGCGTTTCCGGAACCGGTTGTTTTGGTGAAACGCAGGCATGAGTCGCGAGCGCGACCAACGCCGTTACCGGCACGGCAAGCAGAATTCGGGCGCGCATCCCTGTTGTCACCGGGGAATCGGCGTCGCCAGACGCGCGCGGCTGCTGCGCGACAACAGGCGTCTGAACCGGCGGCTGGGTTTCTTGCATGGAAATATCTATTGAGTGGGTGGAGGCACAAGACAGGCCGAGCAGAACGGGTCAGAGGGGTCAAACTTCGCGTAGCTGCGAACATCCTCACGCAGCGAGGCCTGACCGCCGGGGACCTTTTCGACCTGAAGCGAGTTGAGCCATTCGTCCGTAACACCGTCCAGATGTGCGAACGCGCGCCGGGCCAGGTCATCCACATCGGTGGAGGGGCTGAGCATACCTGCGTTCTTCATTTCGGAGGACGCGAGTTTGACGGCGGTCTCGGCTCCGGAAACGCTCGGCACATAGCGCAGGTGTGAGATCGCAATCGTGTTCTGCTCGGAGTTCGAAGCGAGATATTTTTTTTCCACGGACAGCTTCGCCGCCGCCGCCGGGTTGGTTTCAACCCATTTGGCGGCCTTGAGCAGGGCTCGAGTGGCTGCGGCCGCCGCCTTTGGATTTTTCGCGAGAAATTTTCCGTTTACCAGCACGGCGCAACAATACTCGGTGCTGTAGGGCAGATCGGCCGCCTGGTCCGCGATGTTTCGGACCTTGCCCTGCGCGATGAGCATGCTGCCGATCGGCTCCGAGTCGGCCACCGCATCCACGTCTCCCTTGTCCAGGGCCAGTCCCAGTTCACCCGCTGGAAACACCAGCCAGGTGATTTCTTTGCCGGGATCTATTCCATTTGCTCCGAGCACGCGGTTGGCAAAGATGAACGGCGGTGTGCCCATTCCCGGCACCCCGATTTTTTTGCCGCGCAGATCTTTTATCGAGCGGATATTCCCGTTCAAGGGCGCCTGGACACGCAGGCACCCGCGATGAATGCCGCCGGTGAACTTCACGTCCAGTCCTTGCTCAATGGGTTTCAAAAAATACATGATCAGGTGATGGGTCACGTCGAACCCCCCAAGCGCAAGCACATCCTTGTAATTCGCCCACTCGCATTTGACGAGCGACACATCCAGCCCTTCCTCCTTGAAAAAGCCCTTTTCCACGGCGGTGAAAATGGGCGCTTCACACGTCAGGCCGATATAACCGACGCGAATCTTGGTCAGGCCGCCTTCCTTGGCGACAGGTTTTTTGCCGCACCCGGTCAGGAGCGCCATGCTGAACGCAGTCGCCACGATCAATCCGGTCGTTGGGCTGTTTCGCATCTCGGGGATGGGGTTGACGCTGATAATTTGTTAAACGATCTCGAGCGAGGTTTGGCGCAACATCGTGGTCCGCGTTCCGGAATTCCCCGGCCAAACCGATGCGTGCTTCGGGCTTCCGCCCGGACGCGGCGCCGCGACCGTGGAGGTTTCCGGCACCCCCGCCCGTGAGACAGTTTGTTCCTGTGCCATAAGGACTATTCAATAAGTGCCGTGCGATGATTTGTCATCAAAAAAGTATGTATGCGTATTATTTATCCCGGCCCTCCCGGCGCTCCGCCGACAATCAATCGGCGAACTGCAGCCGCGGATCGGTCTCCAGCAGCGCTTTCAAATTCGGCCATCGCGCCCCGTTCGTTTCATAAAGCGCGCGCCGATAAACGACGACGACATCCGCTGATTGGCGCCCGTGCACTGGTCGATGACGCCGCTTACGCCCGCTATTCCAGGATGATGGGACCGCTTATCGCGGAAGCCGATAAACAGTAGCCCTCGCCGCGGATTTTCTTGAGCCACTTCGGCCGCTCGCCGTCGTCCCCGAGTTTTTTCCTCAAGCGATAGATGTGCGTGTCCACCGTGCGCGTGGTGGGAAAATAGGTGTAGCCCCAGACGGAGTCGAGAATCTGTTCGCGGGACACCGGTTTGCCGGCGTTTTTCGCGAGCAGATCCAGCAGCGCAAATTCCGTTTTCGTAAGCTCCAGCGGCGCGCTTCCGCGCGTCGCCGTCCGATTTTCCAGGTTCACCCGCGCGTCGCCGAATGTGAGGATCAATTTTTTCTGGTCGCCCCGCTCCTTGCGGCGGAGCAGCGCTTTGATGCGCGCGAGAAGCTCGCCGCGATCAAAAGGCTTGGGCAGATAATCGTCCGCCCCGGTGTTCAACCCCTTGATCCGGTCCGCCACGTCCTTTCTGCTCGTGAGCATGAGAATCGGATGGGGGAAATGCAGCCTTCGCAATTCGGCGCACACCGCGATGCCGTCGAGCCCCGGCATTTCGATGTCGAGCGCCACCAGGTCGGGTGTTTCGTCCAGCGCCATTTTGAGTCCGCGGTCGCCGTTCGTCGCCTCCAGCACTCGGTAGCCCTCCCTTTCGAGGCAGGCCTTCACGAATTCCCTGAAGTCGGCATCGTCATCCACCAATAATACGCGTGGTCCGAAACTCATGGGCTTCTTCCGTTGTCCGGCTGCGCTGCAACGATCGTTGGCAGGAAATCCGGCGTAAAGCGATGATTTTCCAGCGTGGCTCTTGAGTGCCTCCCGTTACTTTTTCGGTTTTCCGGCCGGACCTCAGGAAACGACAGCTCGGCCAGGAGTTGGCGCGGGAAGCAGACAGGATGAACAGGATTTACCAGATGCAACGGGCGTTCAGCGTTGCCTCCAATCTTCCCTCCTGCGAATCCTGTAATTCCGTCCTCACAATGCTCCTTTGAAGGCGCGCTCGGGTTTTTCGGCAAGCAGCTGTTTCTCGCGAGTTGGCATGACTATGCTACGGCCCGCGCTCGGACTTCCGAAAGCAATGCAACCAATTCATCGATCTGTGAGGAGTTGAAAATTCCCTCCGGGCCTTGCGGATTCAAATCGGTAAAAGGGGATTCGTAAAGTAACTCAGGCTTCATTACCCCGTGCTCTGTCAGGTGATCAATAATCAAGTTCACGAACTCGATTTGATTCGCGGTGAGTGTCTTTCCCGCAAGGAAACCAGCTAGAGCCAGTTTTGCCGCCTCGCGATCCAATCCAACGAGCGATCGCACAAAGAGTCCGAGTCCGTTGCT
>DATNDF010000023.1 GCA_035607015.1 Candidatus Angelobacter sp.
CCATCAAGGCGGCGCCGCAGCGCATCAATCAACACCTGGAGGCCGTCGTCAAATGACACTTTCTTGGCGTTCTGTTTTGATGTTTCAGCCCGGCGCTTTCGTTCCCGTGCTCCGAAGAACTGCCCCGCGAGCAGCGAGCCATAGCGCTGTTCGAGAGCATGAAGTCTGGGGAACGCGTGTTTGACGGACAACCGGTCTGGATCGCCGGCATAGACGCCCGCCACAAAAGGATTGATGGCATAGTCGAGAAATTCGCGCCCGATGCGCCGCCGGACGAATTCCCCGAGGCTCTCTTCGCAGGTCGCGGGGGCCCGTCGGATGAACGGTTCGGCCAGCAGTCGCGCCTTGGCGCGGGTGGAGAAAAGCCTGGTGGTCAGAAAGGCGGCGGGCGAACCGGGTAGCGCGACAGGTTTGCCATCGCGCACGATAAAACGCTTCTCGGCGTTCTTGTTGGCGCACTGCCGACGACCTTCGAGACCGAGATCAAGAATGAGTGCGCCGATTGTCGGCGACGTTTCGAGGAGCGTATTCGGTCCGTACTCCGCCAGGTAACCATCCTTGCGAACAGATTGGATGACTCCGCCGACGCGCCCGGCGGACTCGTAGATCGTCACGGGAATGTTTTTTTGTCCAAGCCGGAACCCCGTCGTCAGTCCGGTGATCCCGCCACCGATGATGGCCACGCTGTTCATATTGTTTTCGAAAAGCAATTTCCGTTTTGCGTCGGCGCGCAAGCATCAAACCGCATGGCAATGTTGCGGATGAACAAACGGCCGGAGTCAGTGACCGTGATCCCCGCGGCATCCTTCCTGATGAGGTGGTCTGATTCGAGGTCGGCCAGCGAGTCCAGTTCGCCTGCAAAGTATGTGGTGAAATCCTTTCCGAGCATTTCGGACATTTCCGCGTAGTTCAGGCTCAAGTCGCACATCAGGCGCATGATGGTCTGGCGGCGGACCTTGTCTTCGTCGGTGAGGATGCAGCCTTTTGCAAGCGGGGCCTTGCGCGCATCAAGCGCGGCGTAGTAGGCGGGGAGTTCCTTGAGGTTTTGCCAGTAAACGCCGTCGGCCTGCGAGATGGACGACATGCCGAACGCGTAAACGTCCGCGCCGCCGCGTGTGCTGTAGCCCTGGAAATTTCGTTGCAACGTCTTCTGCCGTTGTGCCACCGCAAGCTCGTCGTCCGCGCGGGCGAAATGATCCATCCCGATGTACACGTAGCCTTCGGAAGTCAACCTTTCGATCGTGAGCTTGAGCAGTTGGAGCTTGGTTTCCGCCGGCGGGAGGATTTTATCCGCCAGAATCTTTTGCGCGGGCTTGATCCAGGGCACGTGCGCGTAGCTGAAGACAGCAAGCCGGTCGGGCCGCAGCTGGAGGGTTTCATTCAGGGTTTTTTCGAACGACTCCGGCGTTTGATGGGGCAGGCCGTAAATGAGATCGACGTTCAAGGATCTGAATCCGGTGTCGCGGATCCAATCGACTACCATCTTTGTCTGAGCGAACGGCTGAATGCGGTGCACAGCCTTCTGGACAAGCGGATTGTGGTCCTGCACACCCAAGGAGGCTCGATTGAAGCCGGCATCGCGAAGCGCGTCCAGATGGCCCCGCGTCACTCGGCGCGGATCGATTTCGACTCCGGCCTCGGCATCGGGGGACACATCAAACTGCGAGTGAATCATCCGGCCCAGCGCGCGGATTTCCTCCGGCGCCAGAAAAGTGGGAGTGCCGCCGCCCAGGTGAAGCTGTACGACTTTTCGCTTTGGGTTCAACAGCCGCCCCATGATGCCCAGTTCGCGCTTGAGGTAATTCAGGTAGGTGGCGCTGGCGCGTTGATCGGTCGTGATCACCGTCGTGCAGCCGCAAAACCAGCAGAGCGACTGGCAGAAGGGGAGGTGAAAGTAGAGCGACAGATCACGCTCCGTTTCATTGTTTGCGCAAATTTTTTCCAACAGCTGTCCGACGGAAACCTCATCGGTGAACCGCGTGGCCGGCGGATACGACGTGTAACGCGGGCCGGGCACGTTGTATTTCCGGACGAGATCCAGATCAACCTTGAGCGCGCTCATTTGAAACTCCGGACGGTTGCCACCAGGCTTTCAATGCATTCCAGCCGGGCCGTTGGCGGCGTGCCGTGACCGAGGTTGAAAATATGGCCGTTGTGGCCGCGCATCGTTTCGAGAATACGGCTCGTCTCGATGGCCACAACGGCTGGAGTGGTGTTGAGCAGAAACGGATCAAGGTTTCCCTGAACACCGACGTTCTCCGGAAAGTGCTCGCGAACTTCCGCCAGCGGTACCGTCCAGTCAACGCTGAAGGCCTGCGCTCCTGTTCGCAGTAGTACATCCCGGCTTCCATATGCTCCCTTACCAAAAACAATGACCGGCGTCCCTCCGCCGAGCGACTCGATGATCCACCTGATCCAGATGGACGAAGCCGGTTCGTAAACGTCGGCAGACAGGATTCCTCCCAGACTGTCGAAGATCTGAATCGCGTCCACGCCGGCGTCGATTTGCAGTTGCAGGAATTGAGTCACCGCCGTGGTCAATTTCTCCATCAGGCGCGAAAAAAGGACTGGATCCGAATAGAAGAGCGCTTTCGCCCTGGAAAATTCCTTTGCGCTCCCTCCTTCCATCATAAAGTTGGCCAGTGTCCAGGGCGATCCGGCAAAGCCGAGCAGCGCCGTGCGGCCGCTCAATGCCGATTTGATCAACGGCAACGTTCTGGCGACGTAATTCAACCGTTCGACGACGGCGCTCGTGTCGAGCCGGGCAATGTCCTCGGCGGAGCGGATCGGAAATTCCATTTCAACGCCACCCCGGTCGCGGAAGTGATAACGCTGGCCGAGCGCTTCGGGCACCACGAGTATGTCGCTGAAGAGAATCGCCGCGTCGAAGTCGAAGCGCCGGATCGGCTGCAAAGTGACTTCGGCGGCCAGTTCGGGAGTTTGAACCAGCTCAAGGAAGGAGTGTTTTTCCCTCAAGGCGCGATATTCGGGCAGCGCCCGGCCGGCCTGACGCATCAGCCAGACGGGAGGACGATCCACCGGAATGCAGCGGACGGCTTTCAGAAACCGCCGGCGATTCGTCGTTTCCGCCGCGGTCGGATGCGCGTCCCACGAGGCATCACACCGGCCGGCGTCGTGACCTTCAGTGATGTCAAGCAGGGCTGCGCTGGTGTTCATCAAATCTGGTTTTCGATTCCGGGCGGGCCTGCCCACTTGAACGCCAAGGCACCGACAGACTGCCCGCTCGATGGATGACATCTTAGACTGCGGCGTCAGGCGGGCTTCACCGCAATTGCCAATTGCCTCGCATTTTTTGGCCAGATTTCCTTGAAGGCGTTCCATTGAGTGGACAATATTTGTCGAGAATGCCGAATGACCGGAAAAATCGAAACGCCAGCGGCAGGAATTGATTCGCGCGGGTACTATCACAATGGGACCCGAGCGATGCCGATCTTTGCACCTACCCGAAGCACTCGCTCATGAAATGTTGCACGCTCATGACCGATGGTGGACAAGAAACCTCGGGGAGAAGGCGGGGGATTTTTTTGATGACGAGAAGCCGGTTCGAGAGGACGCGAAGAAATGCAAGTGTACTGGCAAGTAGCTGCTTCCTACGGTGGATCGCTCTTTGGCCCAACATTTGGGCTCTTGGTGGCGGTGTGCATATGGGCGATCATCTCAGCTTGCAGTGCGTTTTTCCCCCGTGAAAAGCAAAGTTCAAATTGCCCGCTGCTTTGCGCCGGGATGTTACTTGTGGGCCTTTTTGCAGCAAGCAATCTATATGCTGTAAGGGGTGTCGAACAGTTGTTTTTCGGTGGTGTGTTGCACCTCACAACTGGACAGCGAGATGAAGAACTTCACATCGTATTAAGAACTTTGGTCGAGTGGAATGCACTCGCCTCACTGGCTATCATCGTCGGGTTCGGTTCAATTCAACTATTCCGCAAGAATGTGAACTGTACAGGCCGACCGTAGTATCCGCGATGCCCGCAAGAATTGAGCGCGTGGGAACGGCTTCCCGGCTACGAACATTCATCGGTTCAAGTGAACCTCGCGCGGCTCTGACTTCTAAGTTCCTTGCCCGCTCTTTGTCCACCTTCCATGAGATCACATCCGTTCACCACGACAAGCCGTTACGGGAGAGAAGCGTTTTTGAACCTTCGTCCAAGAATCAGCCTTGGCCGGCGGCGGCGGCGAAAGGAACACAGTCAGCCTTAGGTTGAACAGGCCGGCGAGTGGATTCCCTGAACCACGGCGTGAGTCTGCACGACAATACGTGTGGCGCTTTCCTCGATGGTCGCCTCATTGTCCGCAAAAATATAACATTGAAAGCGGGGCGATATTCCAAACGGCCCTGCCGTAGCGCGCTTATTCTTTCGGGAACGCGCCGGTGTGGCAGTTGTTACAGGAGAAGTCCTCGTTCACCGCGTCAATGTGGAAGAAGCTGTAGCCTTTGGGATTGAGTTTTTCCAGTTGCTCGCCGCTGCCCTGGGCAAGGATGATGTGACAGGAGTTGCAGTCGCTGGCTTGAATTTTGGTCTTGCCGTCCGAAGTCTTGTGCTGGCCGTCGTGACAACGAAAACATCCCGCGCCGTCCTTGTGGTTCATGTTGTCGGGGTACGCCCGCCAGTCCGCCTTCATTTCAGGAAAGAAATTGTTCTCGTAAATCCGCTGCGCCTCGGCGATCAGCGATGTCAATTGCGGGGCATTCGCGTACTTTGACCGCAGGCTGTCGGCAATTTTTTGGGCGGCTTGCGCCTCCGTCGAATAGGGCTGGATCAACGCGGCCACCACGTTGGATTTCACCAGAGGCAGCGCCGGATCAATGCGGCCGGCGGCCATCGCCAGATCAACCGAGGCGTTCGGCGATCGAAAATGATGGGCGGGCCGGTTGTGGCAGTCCATGCAGTCCATGGTGCGAATGGTATGCCTCGAAGGGTCGTCCTTGAAATTGGCGGCGCGGTATTCCTTCACAACGCCGTTGGCTCCGGTGAAACGCACCCAGGGAATCACCTGCCGCTGTTCGTCCGTCGCGATGTACTCGATTTTGTTCGCGAGGTTCATGTGCCAGTGGATGCCGCCCACGGGACCGTGGTTGGGATCGCCGCCGCCGACCTTGAGCAGCAGGCGGACCGTGAATTGGGTGTTGGTTTCATCGGCCAGAAAATGAGTGTAGGTCCGCTCCAGATTTCCGACGTATTTCTGCGACCAATGACATTCCTCGCAGATTTCCTGCGCCGGGCGCAGGTTCCTGATCGGCGTCTTGATCGGGCGATGGTAATTCCCGGTAATGACCCCCACGAGCTGGTGCACACCGTTGATCTTGGCCTTCACAAACGCCGAGGCGCCCGGACCGA
Organism: Candidatus Angelobacter sp.; assembly: GCA_035607015.1. Lineage (NCBI taxonomy): Bacteria > Pseudomonadati > Acidobacteriota > Terriglobia > Candidatus Angelobacter > Candidatus Angelobacter sp. The sequence continues at coordinate 5,358 of DATNDF010000023.1, forward strand.
CGTGACAGGCGGTGCATTCGATGCGCGCGTGGGG
>DATNDF010000024.1 GCA_035607015.1 Candidatus Angelobacter sp.
CAATAAATTGAGGGTTTTCGACCGCTTTCCCGATTTTCTCGCACTGATCCTCAACCTTGACGAAGGCTTGGCTGGAAAGCCCTTGTTCTCGCCGGAAAACCCGCTAAAGTCCGCCGCGTGAAAACCAACCTTGCTGTCAGCGTGCGAACTTTGCTCGCGGCGTTTTGCTTCCTTCTACTCTCAACCGAAGCCACGATCGCCGCCGACGGTCCGGCCGGCGTTGGCCTCAAGGTGTTTGCCGAAGGGTTCACTTCTCCGACGACATTGATCCCACTGGAGGATGGTTCGGGACGATTGCTTGTCGCCGACCAGATCGGCGTGATTTCTGTGCTGTCGAAGGACGGCGTGAAAGCGGACCAGCCCTTTCTCGACGTGCGAAGCAGGATGACCAAACTCAACGACGGTTTTGACGAACGGGGACTGCTTGGCCTCGCGCTGCACCCGCGCTTCAAAGAGAATCACAAGGTCTATCTGACTTACAGCGCCCCGCTGCGTCCGAGTGCACCGCAGGATTGGTTCAAGGCTCCTGATTTCAAGGCGTCGGACACCTCGACGCTTCGCGTTTCGGAATTCAAAGTGTCGGAGAATGACCCTGGTCGGGTGGATCCCGCGTCCGAACGCGTGCTGCTCGAGATCGACAAGCCTTACATGAACCATAACGCCGGCTGCATCGCGTTCGGGCCGGATGGATTCCTTTACATCTCGGTCGGCGACGGGGGGAACGCGAATGACGAAGGCCGCGGCCATTCGCCGCAGGGCAACGGCCAGGACACCACCGTGTTGCTTGGCAAAATCCTGCGCATTGACGTGGACAAGGGCAATCCTTACGCGATTCCGTCGGACAACCCGTTCGCCGACGGCAAAAAAGGTCGGCCTGAAATTTTTGCCTACGGCATCCGCAACTCGTGGCGCATCTCTTTCGACCGCGCCGGCGACCACGAACTGTTCGGCGGGGAAGTGGGCCAGACCATGTTCGAGGAGGTGAACATCATCCGGCGCGGAGGCAATTACGGCTGGAACATTCGCGAGGGGTTTCATTGCTTCAACCGGAAGGACCCGTTACACCCACTCGAAGACTGCCCGAAGGTCGGCGCGATGGGCGAGCCGTTGCTCGACCCCATCCTCGAATACAAGAACATCAACGGACACCGCAAGGATCCGGAAGCGCGGGGCATCAGCATCACCGGCGGCTATGTGTACCGCGGCAAGGCCCTGCCCCAGCTTGACGGGAAATACGTTTTCGGGGACTGGTCGCACAACTTCGTTCTTCCCGACGGAACCCTGTTTGTCGCGACCCGGCCGGCTTCGTCCGCCGAAACAAAGTGGACCATGGCACCACTCGAACTCGTCGCGCCGAAAAAGGTCGGAGCGTTCATCGTCGCGTTCGGGCAGGATGCCGACGGCGAGCTTTACGTGCTGACCAACGGCCGCAACGGCCTTACCGGCACAACTGGAAAGATCTTCAAACTTGTGCCGATGTAAACTCAAACCAAACCCCGGCCATGTGTTGCTTCTCACGTCCCGTTCAAGCAGTCAGCGCGACCAACATTTTTGCGCGCCAGGACAAGGACGATCGCCAGTTCCTGGTTTACAGCATGACGCTCAAAGCGAAGGAAGACTTGGCGATGGTGCTGCCGCTGCCAGTCAAAGCCGGCTCGGGCGAAAAGGCGGTGTCTTTCATCGACTTGAAAGATTATCCGGGATTCTTCGCCGATTTGTTACGCGGCTTTCCTGTTCCGGCGAAATCAAGGAACTGGTCAAACAAGCCAGACGGCGCCGCGGATGCAGGTCTGGCGAAACTTGAGGTCATAACGGTCGGCGACTTTGAAGCTTCCTGCGTCCCGACGGTGAACGATTTTACGAGGCTCGACGAACGCTTTCGCCTGCCGCCGGGAACGTGGGAGAAGTTGCCGGCATATCGCAACTACGGATTCGCCGTGTTCAAACTGAAGCCCGGCGCGGCGACGATTCATCCAATGGCATTTTCGTTTCCGCGCGCCGCCGCTTCCCAGCTTTTCTTCCCGACGGTTCACATCCACGACGGCAAAGTGCATCCGATGGCCCGTTTCGATCACATACTGTATTGTCAGGGCGGACCGGCGGGAGAATTTGCCGTGAATGGATGGACCGAGTCTGATCGTCCCGCCAGCGCTTTCATGAAGATCAGAGATGCGAAGGGTTTGGTTGACGGCGAACGTCATTGCTACAAGAAGGAACTTCACGGCAATCTGCCCAATACCGACACGGTTTTGCCCCGGGCGTGATCGTGACGCGCAACGGCGAAGTCCAGAAGTGAAGACAACTCCGGCGAGCAATCCGGATGAACTTCAGCGAGCCTGTTTCGCCTGGCACTCTTCAAGTTTCCGCGAGAGAAACGCACGTTCCGATTTCACTCCTGTCAGTTCCAAGGCGCGCCGAAAGCGCCGGGCTGCCTGTTTGGGTTCTCCCGTTTCCAGTTGGAACTGCGCCAGCGCGGCGTGAAACAAATAATAGTTCTCCAACGCATCGCGCGGACGGATCGCCTCCAATGCCTCGATGGCTGCTTCCGGTCCGTGCACTCGTGAGATGGCCACCGCGCGGTTCAACGCGATCACCGGTGAAGGGTTGACTCCGACCAACAGGTCGTAAAGCGAGAGAATGCGCGTCCAGTCTGTTGCCTCGTACGTCGCGGCCGTGCAGTGGCAATAGGCGATGCCCGCCTGGAGGTGGAACTCACTGATCTCTTCCCCGGCCGCCGAGCGGTTCAAATGGAACAGCCCGCGCTGGATCATCGCCCGGTCCCAGAGCGACCGGTCCTGTTCCGCGAGCAACAGCAGGTTCCCCGCCGCATCCACGCGCGCGGAAAGCCGCGCCCCGCTCAACAACATGAGCGCCAGCAACGCGTGCGTCTGCGGCTGGTCACTCGATGGATGTTCCACCAGCAACCTGGTCAGGCGGATCGCTTCCTCGCACAATTCCCTCCGCACCAGTTTGTCGCCTTGCGATGCCTTGTAACCCTCGTTGAACAGCAGATAAATCGCCCGGAGAACGGCCGCCAGCCGCGTGATAATCCGGGACCCGCGGGAATTTCCAGCGGAATCCGGGACTCGCGGATGCGCTGGCGCGCCCGGACGAGGCGTTTCGCGATCGCCGCTGTTGAAGTGAGGAACGCGGCCGCGATTTCCTCCTCGCCGAAGCCGCAGAGCGTTTTCAATGTCAGCGCCACCTGGGCTTCCTCGGTCAGGTCCGGGTGACAGCAGGCAAACATCATCCGTAACTGGTCGTCGCGGATTTCCCCATCGAACCGGGCCAGCTCCGCGTCCGGACGCTCTCCCTGGCGGTGCTCGAAAAACGCCGTGATCTCGCTCTCCTTGCTCCGGAAATTCCGCTCGCGGCGGACCACGTCGAGCGCCTGGTTCTTTGCCACCTGTGTCAGCCACGCCGACGGATTACGCGGGATGCCGCTGAACGCCCAATGCTGCATGGCCTTCAACAACGCGTCTTGCACGACGTCCTCCGCCAACTGCAGGTTCTCGAAACCCAGAATGCGCGTGAGCGTGGCGACCATCCTGCCCGCTTCATGACGGAAAAGATGGTCCACCACGCGCGTCACCTCGGATTCCATCCGGGGTGCGGTTTCGCCGGCAAAACGTTGCGCCACCGCCCGCATCGAAACCTACATGCCTGGGATGTGCTGAATCGGCCGCACTTCCACCGTGCCATTGTTCGCGTAGATGGGGCAGCCTCTGGCCATTTCGACGGCTTCCATCATGTCTTTTGCCGAAACGATCAGATAGCCGCCAACTTCTTCCTTACCCTCGACGAAAGGACCGTCCGTCACGGTCTGCCCCTTTTTGCCCGACAAGACCTTGCCTTCATCGCCCAATGGTTCGCCGGCCTTGAATTTGCCTTTGCCGCGCAGATCGCCAATCCAGGCAAACCATTGGTTCATGTTTTGTTGCATTTGTTCCGGCGACATCTGTTTGGGGTCGGCACCGCCACGGAACAGATACAGATAATCGTTGGATTGTTCAGCCATGTTTACCTCGCTTCCTGATGGTTAATGATTGCGTTCATACATTTCTACAACGAATCGACCCGCGAACCAAGGACAAGAAAGGTAAAATAATTCACCGCCCTCGGCATCACGCTCATCATAACGCTTGCGGCCGCCGACAACCGGGTTCACCATTGCGCTGTCCCATGAAAGCTGACCGCGGTGTGAACGTCGCACGGACGATGCTGGCCATTGCTTTGTTCTTCCCTTTCGCCGCCCTCCCCGCGGCCCTTGAAACGAATCTTCGGGCCGGCGACAGGTCACTTGGAAGCTATTTTCAATCGGAAACAGCGAGGCTGACCGAACAGTGTCTGGCAGGCATCAAGACGCTCGATGACTGGACTTCGCGCCGCGAGAAATACCGACAGGAACTGTTGGAGATGCTCGGACTTTCGCCGCTGCCGGAGAGAACGGATTTGAAACCGGTCATCACCGGCAGGGTCGAAGCAGATTCATTCGTCGTCGAGAATCTTTGCTTCCAGTCCCTGCCCGGCCTGTATGTGACGGCAAATCTTTATCTGCCGAAGAGTCTCACGAAACCGGCGCCGGCGATCCTTTACGTTTGCGGCCACGGCCCGGTCATCAAGGACGGCGTGAGCTACGGCAACAAGGTTTCCTATCAGCATCACGGCGCCTGGTTCGCACAGAACGGCTACGTCTGCCTCATCATTGACACCCTGCAACTCGGCGAAATCCAGGGCATCCACCACGGCACCTACCGCGAAGGGATGTGGTGGTGGAATTCGCGCGGCTACACGCCGGCAGGTGTCGAGGCCTGGGATGGCATCCGTGCGCTTGATTACCTCTGCACGCGGTCCGAAGTGGACACGAACCGTTTCGGCGTCACGGGCCGCTCCGGCGGCGGCGCATACAGCTGGACCATCGGCGCGCTCGACGCCCGCATCAAGGTCGCCGCACCGGTCGCCGGCATCACGGATCTGCAAAACCATGTTGTGGACGGAACCGTCGAAGGCCACTGCGACTGCATGTTTTTCGTGAACACCTACCGCTGGGATTACCCGCAACTCGCGGCCATGCTCGCGCCGCGCCCGCTGCTCATCGGCAATTCGGACAAGGACACCATCTTTCCGCTCGACGGCGTCGTGCGCCTGCACAGCAAAGTGCGTCACATTTACCAGCTCTACGGCGCGACCACGAACCTCGGCCTGCTCATCACCGAAGGCCCGCACCAGGACACGCAGGATCTGCAACTGCCTGTGCTGCGCTGGTTCAACCGCTTCCTCAGGCGCGAAGATCCGCTCATCGAAACGGCGGCGAAGAAATATTTTGAACCGGAAAACTTGAAGGTATTCGCCAGACTGCCGACCGACCAGCGCAACACCACGATCCAGGAAACTTTTGTGCCTTCCGCGGGCCCGCCCGTCGCGCCGGCATCAAAAGACGAATGGGCCAGGCAGCGCGATGAATGGCTGGCTGCACTGAAAGAAAAATGCTTCGCTGGCTGGCCTGAAAAACCCGGCCCGGTCGAGCTGAAACAAATCTTTTCGGCGGAGCATCACGGCGTTGACCTCGATGCGTATGAGTTTGCCAGCCAGCCAAACGTTCGGCTGCGGTTGTTCCTGGCGCGGCGTCCCCAACTCAAAAAACCCGAGCGCATCGTGCTGGTCGTGCAGGACGAGGAGGACTGGCAGAAATGGCTGTCAGCAATGCGCCACGCGTTTGCCGACGAACTCGTCCCGGACAATTCAGAAACGCTGAATCCCGATCCAAAACAATTCGACGCTCTGCGTCGGACACTGCTGGCGAACAACAATGTCTTCGTTTACCTCGCCGCGCGCGGGATCGGTCCAACAACCTGGAGCGGCGATGCAAAAAAGCAGACGCAGATTCGCCGGCGCTTCATGTTGCTGGGCGAAACGCTGGACTCCATGCGCGTCTGGGACATCCGGCGGGCAGTGCAGGCCGTGCGCTCGTTCCGCAGCTTTCGCGGCGCTCCGCTCTGCGTCGAAGCGCATCACGACCTGGCCGTGGAGGCGCTCTATGCGTCGTTGTTTGAAAAGGGAATCGCTTTGCTTCATCTCCGGCGATTACCCACATCACATCGCGACGGGCCGGACTACCTGAACGTGCTGCGGGTACTGGACGTGCCACAAGCCGTTGCCATGGCTGCGGAGCGATCGCAGGTGCGCCTGTCTGACACGGATTCAGAGGGCTGGGAATACCCGATTACTGTCAGTCAACGTCTTGGTTGGAACGAGAAACAGTTCGTTGTTGAGCGACCGCCGATCGGTCGTTCGGAATAGACCCATCAGCCAAACTGGATTTCGTCTCGTGGAAGGGGCACAAGTAGCAAAGCTGCGTTCCAGGTTCTAGGCGCTCCGTGGCATTTTCTGCTTACGGGATCAACCAGCTTCGAGCGTTTCAAACGAGGCCGGGCAAACAGTCGGGAGAGAATTCTTCGACCGTAAAGTGTCACCACAACATGAAACCGCTTGGCAATTGAATTGATCTCCAGTAAGCAAAGTCCCCTCTTTGTCTATGTGGTTAAGAACTCTTTTATTGATGATTCTCGGCGCGCTCGCCGTGCCGGCCCAGCAAGGCGACAAAACAGGCGAAACTCAAACGCCTCGTGTCCCGCGGGATTTGATTCCGCCCGCGCCGCCTTTGTCGCCCGAGGAAGCACTCAAAACGATCAAAGTGCAGTCCGGTTTCCACGTCGAGCTCGTCGCCGCCGAACCACTGGTGCACTGTCCGATTCAAATCGCGTTCGATCCCGACGGCCGCCTTTGGGTGCTCGAAATGCGCGGCTTCATGCCAAACATTGATGGTGTCGGCGAAACCAACAAGGTGGGCGACGTGGCCGTGCTCGAAGACACCGATGGTGACGGAAAAATGGACAGGCGCACCGTGTTCCTCGACGGCCTGGTAATGCCGCGCGCGCTGTCACTGGTGCGCAACGGCGCGCTGGTCGCCGAACCGCCGAACCTCTGGTTTTGCCAGGACACAGATGGCGACGGCAAATGCGACAAGAAAACACTCGTAGCAGGCGATTACGCGACCCAGGATGATCCCAAACTCGGCGCGCGCGCCAGTCCCGAACACGCATCGAATGGCCTGCTGCGGGCGCTGGACAACTGGATTTATAGCGCGAACCACACGACGCGTTTCCGCAATACCGACGGCGCCTGGCAACGGGAGCCGACGATCTTTCGCGGGCAGTGGGGCATTTCGCAGGACGACTTCGGGCGGCTCTTCTACAATTCGAACGAGGACCCTCTGCGGGCCGACTTCGTGCCTTCACAATATCTGAATCGCAATCCAAATTACCGAAATGCCGCCGGCGCCAACGTGCAGCTTTACAGCGACAAGGCGGTCTGGCCGGTTCGCGTCAACCCTGGCGTAAATCGCGGTTATCGTCCCGGCCAGTTAAGGTCTGACGGCACGCTGGCGACGTTCACCGCGGCCTGCGCACCGCTGGTTTATCGCGGCGACAATTTCCCGAACGAATATGAAGGCAACGTTTTCGTCTGCGAGCCGGCCGGGAATCTGGTCAGACGTTACCTCCTCGAAAACCATGGCGTGGCTTTCAAGGCGAAGAACGCCTACGACAGAGCGGAGTTTCTGGCTTCGACCGACGAGCGTTTCCGTCCCGTGAATCTGTGCAACGGCCCCGACGGATGCCTTTACGTTGTGGACCTGTATCACGGCATTCTGCAACATCGGATTTACATCACCAGCTATTTGCGCCAGCAGATACTCGACCGGAGCCTCGACCAGCCGCTCGACCTTGGCCGTATCTATCGCATCGTCAGCGACGCCAAATCGCCCGGTCCGAAACCGCAGCTCGCGAAGGCGGCTTCGGAGCAACTGGTGACAAGCCTTTCGCACCCGAATGGCTGGTGGCGCGATACGGCGCAGCGGTTGCTTGTGGAGCGAAACGACCCGGCATCGATTGCGCCGCTCAAACAGCTGGTTGACGCCGGCGCAAATGCATTGGGCCGGTTGCACGCGCTGTGGACGCTCGAAGGGATGCGGCAACTGGACTTTGCGACACTGAAAGCGGCACTGAACGATGCGCATCCAAAAGTACGCGCCGCGGCCATGCGCATCAGCGAGCCGTTGCTCAGGAATCAGCCGGAACTCGTGAGCGAACTGCTGAAGCATGTCGATGACGCGGCCCCGGATGTGCAGTTGCAACTCGCCTTCGCGCTCGGCGAAGTCAAGGAGACGCACGCGATGGAGGCAATGAGGGAGATTGCATTAAACAACGCAACGAATGTTTACATTCGAGACGCCATCATCACCGGACTGGGTGGGCAGGAGTTGGAATTCCTCGAACGTTTGCTTGCCGACAGGAACTGGAAAACGAAGGAGCCAGGCAGGGGCGTTCTCTTCAGCGCCCTGGCACAATGCGTTTATGTTGAAGCGAAACCGGACCGCGTCAACCGCCTGCTGGACGTGACTGCAAACCCTGCTCCCGCTGAAGAATGGCAGCGAATGGCCTTGCTCGACGGCATCATCAATTCGTCGTTTCCGGGCGCGAAGGGCAAGATCAAACCAGTTCGTTTACCCTCGGAACCGCCGGCGTTGGCGGCATTGGGCAGGTCCGCGATAAAGGTGATCCGGGAACGGGAAGAAAAAATCGCCAGGCTGGTCACGTGGCCCGGCAAACCAGGAGCCGAACCGGAGATAACTGTGAAACCGCTCACTCCAGAGGAACAAAAACGTTTCGAACAGGGCAAAGAGCTTTTCCTGATCAGTTGCGGGGCCTGCCATCAGCCCCACGGTATGGGACAGGAAGGCCTCGCACCGCCACTGGTGGATTCCGAGTGGGCGCTTGGCTCGCCGCAAAGGCTCGTCCGCATCGTGCTGCATGGTCTGCACGGACCCATCAACGTCAAGGGCAAAACGTTTCAACTCGACATGCCGGCGTTGGGGGTTTTCGATGACGAGCAGATTGCGGCCGTTCTGACCTATGTCCGCCGCGAATGGGGCCATACCGCCAGCCCGGTCGAACCCGAAACGGTGAAAAAGATCCGCACCGAAACGGAAAAACGGGAAGAAGCCTGGAGCGAAGCGGAGTTGTTGAAGATTCCGTGAGAAACGGAGCCGTTAATCATTTGCTAAAAGAATTGCCTGCCATGGGCACCGGGCGGGCTCGCCGGCCAAAGCCCGGACGGTCTCCGGTCGCCGCCCGGCAACGCGGCGGGTTTCCGTAAATCTTCCTGACAAATGAATCCAACCATGTTCAGTCTCCAGAACAGGATCGCGTTAGTCACCGGCGCTGGCTCAGGCATCGGCGCGGCGATTGCCGAGACGTTCGCGCGCGCGGGCGCGTTTGTATTCGTGACCGACCGCATTGAAAAACCCGGACGCGAGACGACCGGAAGAATTAAAGCGCAGAAGGGACAGGCGGAGTTTCTTTCACTGGATGTCACGGGCGAGGAAAATTGCGCCCGTGTCGCGGAGACCGTTCTTTCCAGCCACGGCCGGCTCGATGTGCTCGTGAACAACGCCGGCATCGGCCACGTGGGCACGATGATGCAAACGGCTGGCGCGGATCTGGACAGGCTTTACGCGGTCAATGTGCGCGGCGTGTTCAACGTCACACGGGCTTTTCTACCTCACATGCTGGAACGAAAGTCCGGCAACATCATCAACCTGGCATCCATCGGCGGCGTCGTGGGCGTGCGTGACCGGCTCGCTTATTGCGCCACCAAGTTCGCCGTCGTCGGCCTTACCAGAAGCCTGGCGCTCGACCACGCGCTCGACGGCATCCGCGTCAACTGCATCTGTCCGGGGCGAGTGGAAACGCCGTTTGTCGCGGCCCGCCTCAAAGAGTATCCTGATCCGGAAAAGGCCCGCCAAGAAATGTCCGCGACCCAAGCTGTCGGGCGGATGGGCAGACCGGAGGAAATCGCTGCTGCGGCACTTTATCTGGCGAGCGATGAATCGGCGTTCGTCACCGGCACGGAATTCATTATTGACGGCGGTTTCAGCGCCGGGAAGTAGCGGCTCATCTCGCCAGAGCGACGATGTAGCGTTGTAGCCGCGCGGTTTCGTCGGGCATTTTCAGGTGGAGATAAATCTGATGGAGGTTGGAGCACATGCGGAGCAGGATGCGCCGCGCCGTGGCAGGCGAAAGCAATCCCTCCTGAAACCCATAATTGGTTTGCACGAGATACTTCAGGCAGTCGTTTTTGGTCAGCAGTTTGCCGCGATTGAAAGCATCGATATAAAACTCATCCGTCGAACACTGGAACCGGCACAGGCAAAGGAAATGCCCGGGCATGCCGACGCCCGTCACCGGCAGGTGCAATCGCCGTGACACAAACAGATAGATCAGGCAAAGAGTTATCGGGTTGCCGGTGCGCCGGTCCACGACACGATTCAAGTAACTGTTTTCCAGTTCGTAGTAATTCTGTTCGTTGCCATAAAAGCCAAGCTCGGCAAAGAGATATTGATTGATGCTGGCGAGAATTTGCTCCGGCTTGTCGCCGAAATCGATCTGCTCGCGCAAATCTCCGGCATAACTGTCGAACAGCGCCTGATATGCCGCGACATTGATGTCCGGGTAGCGCGTCTGGGCAAGCAACCATGCGCCCTGTTCCAGGTCGAAGTCCTCGCCCCGCTGGCTGAGACAGAACGCCAGAAACCGGTTGTCGGCTGATTGGCGCGCCAGGTGGTCGATGATCTCCTGCGCGCGCCGGCGGAGAACCGGGTCGCTGCTCAGGACATGCGGCTGCATCCAGCGTCCCGCCGTCTGTCCGTAAGAAAGGATTTTTTCGCGCACTAGATGGTAAACCGCAGGGTCCTCGTCCGACAGCAGCTTGATTAAAGCCGCCCTCTGGCCCTCGGACAGAGCGGTCGCTTTTTCAGTGGCGATCGAAGAACTCATGGAACCGGAACAAACGGACTGTGGCAAAAATTTCGCCGATAATCAACCACCAAACGGCGAAATCCTGAAATACGAGTGGACCCCGGCCCGGTGAGCCTCGAAAGGATCTCCTGAACCTCACTTCCCGCCGCGCTCGCCGCCCCGGGTGTCCTTCTTGGAATCCGCGCCGTCGAAGATGCGTTGAAGCAGATCCCGCTGGTGGTCGCGCGTGCGACGGCGCACCGCACGCATATCCAGCAAAGCCGTCAACATGGCGAGTGCCGTGAATCCCATGCAGGCAAGCCAGTAAACCAGGAAAACCACCCCGTCCAGCAATGGCTTCAGGAGTGTCTGCCCCCAGATCAACATGCCGCACGCGACGATCAAAAAGAAAACGCCAAACCAACGGCGGCGCGCATCGGCCGGTTTGAATTGCACGGGTCAAGTTTATCAGGTGGTTACAGTTTTCACAGCGGTAATTCAGCGCCGTCGTGCGGCCCTGTTTCCAACCCGGCCATCGAGGACAGAAACCTTTTGCAGACACGATTCGTTCTGATAGCTTGGCTGGCATCCGGTAAAATAGAGAGAACTGGACAATGTCACATCCGCACTCCAAACGTTCGATGCCAACACCGGCCACCACACTTCCTGCCCGGGTGCCGCTTTACAAACCCGCGGGAGATCATGGAGACCTTATGCAAATAACGAAACAACTTGCCATCTTTTTGGAAAACCGGCCCGGCACACTGGCGCGCGTTTGTGACGCGCTGGCAGAGGCCAAAATCAACATCTACGCCATCACGACCAGCGACACGGTTGATCATAGCGTCATTCGGATGATTGTCAGCGATCCCCGCAAGGCCCTCCTTTTGTTCGAAGAGCACGACACACTCGTGGTCGAGGACGACGTGTTGATGGTCGATGGCGACAACAAGCCGGGGTCGCTGGCGAAGATAGCGCACAAGCTCGCTGCCGCGAAAATCAACATTGAGTACTGCTATTGCGCGACCAGCCCGGACGCGAAAAAGGGCCTGCTCGTATTGCGTGCCTCTGATGCTCATCGAGCGCTCAAGGTGTTGAACAGCTGAGTCGCGCGCAGGAGCGATCATGGTGGCAACGGGAGGCGGGTCATTTTTCGTCCCTCAAACAGCCGAAAGTGTCGCCAGGACGGGCAAACCCCACCGGGGTAAGCCCCGTGGCTGCCGGCTTGTTCGACCCCTCGAAACGTCTGGAAACCACGCAGCCGTCAAAGATTTTTTATTTGGACTCTTGCAGACTCCGCCGGTTTTAGTAAAGACTAGCCAAATTTTAACGTGAGTTTGCTTGAATGAATCAACGGAAGCGTTTGAATGAGCGAGTGGCGGACGCCCCTATGAAGAATTTGTGCCTGAACACAACCGGCCTGCCGGCGAAGCAAGGCCTGTACGATCCTTTTTTTGAACACGAGGCTTGCGGTGTGGGTTTCGTGGTGAACGTCAAAGGCAAAAAATCCCATCAGATCATCGAGCAGGCTCTCCAGATTCTGCGCAATCTGGATCATCGCGGTGCGTGCGGTTGCGAGGCCAACACCGGCGACGGCGCGGGGATCCTGATGCAGATGCCGCACACTTTTCTTCAGCGGGAATGCGAGAAACTCGGGTTCAAGCTGCCTAAAGCCGGCAACTACGGAGTCGGCGTCGTGTTCCTCCCGCAGGATCCGCCGGAACGGCAGCAGTGCGAACGCGCCTTCGAAAAGATCGTGAAGGAGGAGGGCCTGAAGATTCTCGGGTGGCGCACGGTCCCGACGAACAACTTATCGCTCGGCGCCACCGCCAGGGCCTCGGAGCCTTTTGTCCGGCAGGTCTTCATCTCGCGCGGCCGCTCGTTAAAGGACGACATGGCTTTCGAACGCAAGTTGTATGTCATCCGCAAGCGTTCGACGAACGTCATCCCCCAGTTGCCGATGACGCAGGCGCGTTACTGGTATGTCGCCAGCCTTTCCTACAAGACGCTCGTTTACAAAGGCATGTTGTTGACCGAACAGGTCACCCAGTATTATCCCGATCTGAACGATCCGTTGATGGAGAGCGCGCTGGCTCTGGTCCATTCGCGTTTCAGCACGAATACGTTTCCGAGTTGGAACCGCGCGCACCCTTATCGCTACCTCGCGCACAACGGCGAAATCAACACGCTTCGCGGCAACATCAACTGGATGCACGCCCGACAGGCGATGTTCGAGTCAGAGTTGTTCGGCGACGACATCAAAAGAATCCTGCCGATCATCAACACCGACGGCAGTGACTCGGCGATGTTCGACAACTGCCTCGAACTGCTGGTGCTCGGCGGACGCTCCCTGCCCCACGCGGTCATGATGATGATTCCCGAGCCCTGGGAGAATCACGAGAGCATGAGCGCGGAACGGCGCGCGTTTTACGAATACCATTCCTGCCTGATGGAACCGTGGGACGGCCCCGCCTCCATCGCGTTCACCGACGGCGTCCGCATCGGGGCCGTGCTCGACCGCAACGGTCTTCGGCCGTCGCGATATTACGTGACGAAGGATGACCTCGTGATCATGGCGTCGGAGGCGGGTGTGCTGCCGATCGAACCGGAACGCATTGCCATCAAGGGCCGTCTTCAACCGGGGCGGATGTTTCTCGTGGATACCGAGGAAGGCCGCATCGTCGCGGACGAGGAGTTGAAGACGAAATTCGCCAAGGAACATCCCTATCAGGAATGGCTCGACGAGAATCACGTGCTGCTCAAGAACCTGCCCGATCCGCAGTATCACACCGAGCCGCCCCATCACAAGGTGCTCCGGCGCCAGCAGGCGTTCGGATATACTTTCGAGGATTTGCGATTCATCGTCGGCCCGATGGCGAACGACGGCGTGCAGCCGCTCGGCTCGATGGGCACGGACACCCCTCTGGCGGTGCTCTCGAACAAGTCGCAGTTGACCTACAATTATTTCAAGCAACTCTTCGCGCAGGTCACCAACCCGCCAATCGATCCGATCCGCGAGGAGAACATCACCTCCACCGAAACGATGGTCGGCTCCGAGGGCAACCTGCTCAAGCCGACACCCGGAAGCTGCCGGATGATCAAGCTGCCGCATCCGATTCTGACCAACGACGAACTGGAAAAACTCCGCCACGTTGATCGGCCCGGTTTCAAAGCAGTCACGCTCCCCATCCTGTTCGAAGCGTCGGCCGGTGCGAAGGGCCTGGAGAGCGCGCTGGACGATCTGTTCGCATCGGCGGACGACGCCATCGCCGACGGCGTGAATATTCTCGTGCTCTCGGATCGGGGGATTCAATCGGACACCGCGCCGATCCCCGCGCTCCTGGCGGTCGCGGGACTGCACCACCATCTCATTCGCCAGGGAACGCGCACGCGTGTCGGGATGGTGCTCGAGTCCGGTGAACCGCGCGAGGTGCATCACTTTTCACTGCTGATCGGCTACGGTTGCAGCGCGATCAATCCTTATCTCGCCTTCGAAACGCTGGATGACATGATCCGCGAAGGCATGCTGCCCGGCCTCGATCACAAGACCGCGATCAAGAAATACATCAAGGCCGCCGTCAAAGGCGTGGTCAAGACCATGGCCAAGATGGGCATCTCCACCATCCAGAGCTATCGCGGCGCGCAAATCTTCGAAGCGGTCGGCCTGAACCAATCGGTCGTGGACAAATACTTCACCTGGACCCCGTCGCGGGTGGAAGGCGTCGGCCTCGACGTTCTCGCTGAAGAAGTGCTCCGGCGGCATCGTCACGCGTTTCCGGAGCGGGAAGTCAACGGCGCCACGCTCGATCCCGGCGGCCAGTATCAATGGCGCGCGGACGGCGAATATCATTTGTTTAATCCCCAGACGATCCACAAGCTCCAGCGCGCCTGTCGCACCGGCAGCTACAAGATTTTTCAGGAATACGCCGAACTGGTAAACAACCAGTCGAAGAACCTTTGCACGCTCCGGGGTCTGCTTGAATTCAGGTGGGCGGAAAACCCGATCCCCGTCGAAGAGGTCGAGCCCGTGGACTCCATCGTGAAACGCTTCAAGACCGGTGCGATGAGTTATGGCTCGATCAGCAAGGAAGCGCACGAGGCGCTCGCCATCGCCATGAACCGCCTCGGCGGCAAAAGCAACACCGGCGAAGGCGGCGAAGATCCCGAGCGTTATGCCTGGACCAACGAACAGGGTGACTCAAAAAACTCCGCCATCAAACAGGTTGCCTCCGGCCGTTTTGGCGTCACCAGCCAGTATCTCGTCAATGCGAAGGAGCTTCAGATCAAGATGGCGCAGGGTGCAAAGCCCGGCGAAGGCGGCGAGCTGCCCGGCAAAAAGGTCTATCCCTGGATCGCCAAGACCCGCTTCACGACGCCAGGCGTCGGATTGATCTCGCCGCCGCCGCACCACGACATTTACTCCATCGAGGACCTTGCCGAACTGATCCACGATCTTAAAAACGGCAACCGCCACGCGCGCATCAGCGTGAAGCTCGTCTCCGAAGTGGGCGTGGGCACGATCGCTGCCGGCGTCTCCAAAGCGCACGCGGACGTCGTGCTCATCAGCGGACACGACGGCGGCACCGGCGCATCTCCACTCTCGTCCATCAAGCACGCCGGCACGCCGTGGGAACTCGGCCTCGCCGAAACTCATCAGACGCTGGTGCTCAACAATCTTCGCAGCCGCATTTACGTGGAGACGGACGGCCAGCTCAAGACGGGACGCGACGTCGCCGTCGCCGCGTTGCTCGGCGCCGAGGAATTCGGCTTCGCCACCGCGCCGCTTGTCACACTCGGTTGCATCATGATGCGCGTCTGCCATCTCAACACCTGCCCCGTCGGAGTCGCGACCCAGGACCCGCAATTGCGCGAACGGTTCACCGGAAATCCGGATCACGTGGTGAATTTCATGAAGTTCATCGCCCAGGAGTTGCGCGAGATCATGGCGAAGCTCGGCTTGCGCACACTCAACGACATGATCGGGCGCACTGACCGACTCGAACCTTCCAGGGCCGTCGAGCATTGGAAGGCCCGCGGCCTCGACTTCTCGAACATCCTCTACCAGCCGGCCGTCGGACCGGAAGTAGGCCGTTACCGCCAGATCGATCAGGATCACGGGCTCGACAAATCCCTGGACGTGACCACGCTGCTTGAGCTTTGCAAGCCCGCCATCGAGCGCGGCGAGAAAGTCCGCGCGGATCTGCCGATTCGCAACGTGCATCGCGTCGTCGGCACCATCACCGGCAGCGAACTCACGAAGCAACGCGGCCCGGACGGGCTGCCCGAGGACACAATTCATATCAAGTTCACCGGCAGCGCCGGACAAAGTTTCGGCGCTTTCATTCCGCCCGGCATGACCCTTGAACTGGAGGGTGACGCCAACGATTACCTCGGCAAGGGCCTCAGTGGCGGCAAGATCATCCTGTATCCGCCCAAAGGCTCGACCTTTGTGCCGGAGGAAAACATCATCACCGGCAACGTCGCCTTCTACGGCGCGACCAGCGGCGAGGCCTTCATTCGCGGCATGGCGGGTGAACGATTCTGCGTCCGCAACAGCGGCGTCAACACGGTTATCGAAGCCGTCGGTGACCACGGTTGTGAATACATGACCGGCGGGCGCGTGGTCGTGCTCGGCGCGACGGGCCGCAACTTCGCCGCTGGGATGTCCGGCGGGATCGCTTACGTGCTCGACGTGACCGGCGATTTTCCGAGCCGTTGCAATCTGGCGATGGTAGGATTGGAAAAACTCGAGGACGCCGGGGAGATCGCCGAGGTCCGCGGCATGATCGAACGTCACGTGCGCTACACCGCGAGCGACCGCGGCGGTTACATCCTCAAACTCTGGGAGGACATGGTGCCGAAGTTCGTGAAAGTGATGCCGAAGGATTACAAGCGCGTGCTGACCGCTTTGAAAAAAGCCAAAGAATCCGGACTCAGTGGCGACGAGGCCATCACGGCCGCCTTCGAGGAGAACGCGCGCGACGTGGCGCGCATCGGCGGCGGGTGATCATAGGGCAAACACTCACAGAATCGTTGTAACGCATCATGGGCAAACCCACCGGCTTCATCGAATATCTCCGCGAACTTCCAGCCGATCGCGCGCCAGCCGAGCGCATCGCCGATTGGAAGGAATTCCATTTTCACATGGAGGAGGTGCGCCTTCGACAACAGGGCGCTCGCTGCATGGATTGCGGCATTCCGTTCTGCCACACCGGCACGTTGCTCAGCGGCATGGCTTCCGGCTGCCCGATCAACAACCTG
>DATNDF010000025.1 GCA_035607015.1 Candidatus Angelobacter sp.
ACGGGAAACCAGCGCCATTTAAGGGCGAACGTCATGATGAGAACCGGGCCGATGATCAACGCGGGCACGCAAATGACCAGGAGCGCAAGAAAACCCCCGGTGTATTCCTGCCATCGCCCTTTGCGCGCGGCGGTGAGAAATCCGAGCGGAATCCCAAATCCTAGAGCGAAGCAGAATGACAGCGCGCCCAGCGTCACGGACACCGGGAGACCTTGCGCGATGATGTCATTGACGGTGTGATCACGATATTTCATGGAGGGACCGAAGTCGCCGTGCAGCACGCCGCCGAGATAGCGCAGGTATTGCTTCCAGACCGGCTCGTCGAGATGAAACTTCGCTTCCAGTGCGCGCTTGATTTCCGGTGACGCCGGCGCGCGTTCCTTGTCGAACGGACCGCCCGGCGCGAGGTGCAGCAAACCAAACGCGAGGAAACTGATGACCAGCATCAGTGGAATCGTGAAGGCCAGGCGTCTGAGAAAATACATGGATGCCGTCAGTGGGCCGCGATTTGCGGGGCAGGGGGGAGATTTGCCGCCGCGCCTTGCGGGGTTGATTTCGAAACGGATTCTACACCGACCTTGTAGATCGCACGGACCGGGTTTACGGAAAGGAGATTGGGGAAGATGCCCTTAATCCTGTTCGCGTCGTAATAATCAAGCCCCGCGTAATAGAAGAGCGGGGCGATGGGAACTTCGTCGCGGACCAGGAGAGTTTCCGCGTTGCGCAACATCTCCGCGCGTTTCGCGCGGTCGGCCTGCGCATCGGCCAGGTTGACGAGTTCGTCGTAATGCGCGCTTTTCCATCCCGTGCGGTTGTTGCCATTGTTGCTCATGAACATGTCGAGAAAGGTGTTTGGATCGTTGTAATCGCCGATCCAGCTGCTCCGGCACAGATCGTAATCCAGCCCCCCTTGCGCGCGCAGATAGGTCTTCCATTCCAGTTTGTGGATTTCCGCATGGATGCCGAGTTCGCGTTGCCACATCGCCTGCAGTTCGACGGCGATCTGCTCGTGGAGGTGGGAAGTGTTGTCGCACAGATAATCAAACGACGGGAACGCCCTCCCTCCCGGAAAGCCGGCCTCCGCCAGAAGCCGGCGTGCCTGCGCAGGATCGTAACCGAGTCCTTCGGGTGGGTCGTAACCGGGAATGCCGGGCGGCGTTTGGGAGGAGGCGGTGTGCTCACCGCCACGGGTGATGCGTTCGACGATTCGCGTCCGGTCGATGGCCAAGGTCAGCGCTTTGCGTACGCGCGAATCGTCAAACGGTTTGCGGGTCACGTTGAAGCGAATGAAATAAGTTCCAAGGTAGGAATAGGAGTGGAAATCCGGGCGTTTGAGCAGCACGTCGAGCAGCTCCACCGGGACGAGGTTTTTGTCCCAGACAATGTCCGCCTCGCCGGTCTCGTAAAGATTCAATGCCGTGTTCGCGCTTGTTCCGGGAAGCATGTCCACCACCTCGCATCTCGTGTTGGCGGCGTCCCAATAGCGCGGATTCTTCCGCAGCCGGATCCGGTCGTTAATGCGCCACGCCACGAGTTCATACGGCCCGCTGCACGGCACAGGCCGTGTCATCAGCCAACGGTCGCCGTGTTTTTTGATCGCCTGGCGCGGCACGATGCGAAGCGTCGGCAGCGCGCAGAGATTAAGGAAAAACGGAGTGGGATTTTTAAGTTCGACCCTCAACGTGCGGGCATTCACGGCCCGCACGCCGACCTGCGCAGGATCGGTGATCCTGCCCGTGTTGAATTCCTCGCCGTTCTTCAAATAAAACAATTGACCGGCGTATTCGGCGGCGGTGCGGGGGGCCAGTACCCGCAACCATGAATAGACAACGTCCCCCGCCGTGATCGGCTCGCCGGTGGACCAGGCAAGGTGCGGGCGCAGATGGAAGGTATAAACTTTCCTGTCGGGCGAGAGGTCCCATCCCTCGGCCAGATCCGGGACGGGCGTCGCGTTGGTCGGTTCGTACCGCATCAGGCCCGCGAACAGTTCCAGTGCTATGCGCCCGTCCGCTTCGCCGGTCAGAATTCCCGGATCCAGCGACTCCGGTTCCGCGCCGTTGATAATGACGAGATCGGCGCGCGGACCGCGTCGGGCGCAGCCGGTGAAGAGCAGCGCCGCGAGCAGGAACAGCAGCAACAAGCAGGGGTTTCCGTCCGGCGCGTTTCGAAGGCAACGTTGCGCCCCGGGTCGTTCCCAAGGAGCGGTCGCCGAAGGCATCATGGACCGGGGTTTACTTCGGACTGGCCGGGGGCGGAGTGGTCGAGGGGGCGTTGGTTGGCGAGACCAACTGCAACACCGGCGCGGCGGACGTGGCGCTCATTGTGTTGGCGGGCGCCGGAGTTGGAGCGACTACCGGTCCGGCCGCTGCCTTTTTTCTCAACTCCTCCTCGAACCTGCGTCCGTTTGCTCCCACTTGATTCGCGCGCAAGTAGGAAAGAAAGAGCGCCAGGCCGAGGAACAACCCCGCGGAATACTTCGTGATTTTCGTCAGCGCGTTGCCTGACCCCGCGCCAAACAGGGCGTCGGTCGCGCCGCCGCCAAACGCGATTCCGGCCCCGGCCTCTTTCTTTGGAAGCTGGATCAGGATCAGCAGAATCAAAATCAGACAGTTCAGGACAAGAATGAATGTCAGCAATCCAATGATAATCGCCATAAAATAATTCGCTCAGTTCAGGCAGTTCTTGATGATGTCCGAAAAACTCCGGTCTTCCAGTGACGCCCCGCCCACGAGCGCCCCGTCCACGTCGCGCTGGCCCATCAATTCTCTCGCGTTCGACGGTTTCACACTCCCACCGTACTGGATGCGAACGCGCCTGGCAACGGTCTCGTTGAACATCGTCACGAGTTGTTTGCGGATGAACATGTGCGCGTCCTGCGCCTGGTCGGCGGTGGCGTTCTTCCCCGTGCCGATCGCCCAAACCGGCTCGTACGCGATGATGGTTTCCTCCATCTGGTCGGCTGACAAACCGGCCAGACTCCCCCGCAACTGCGTCCCGACCACGAGTTCGGTGCGGCCCGCCTCGCGTTCCGCCAGCGTTTCGCCGACGCAGACGATCGGCTTGAGCGACGCGGCGTGTGCCGCCAGGGTTTTCTTCGCGATCAATTCATCGGATTCCTTCTGAAACTGCCGCCGCTCGGAATGGCCGAGGATGACGTAGCGCACGGAAAACTCCTTCAACATGCCCGCGGCGATTTCGCCTGTGTGCGCGCCAAAATTATGCTCGCTCATGTTTTGCGCCCCGAGCCGGATGGTCGTGTTGAGGATGGCCCTGGACACTTCGCCAAGCGCGGTGAACGGCGGGCAAATGACGATGTCGATGTCCTTCAGGTTTTTCAGTTCGTGTTTCAGGCCGGTCACCAGATCCAGTGCCTCGGCCACGGTCTTGTTCATCTTCCAGTTGCCGGCGACGATCAATTTGCGCGTTTTGTCCATGCTGCTTAGTCCTGATTCTCGAGGGTGAAATCGTTGCTCATTTGCCGGTCAGCGCCGCGACGCCGGGCAATGTCTGGCCTTCGAGAAATTCCAGACTGGCGCCTCCGCCCGTGCTGACGAATGTCACGCGATCCGTCAACCCGGTCATGTTCAGGGCCTTTACGCTGTCGCCCCCGCCAATGATGCTCTTGGCGCCGTGCTGCGTCGTGTCAGCCACTGCGCGCGCGACAGCAAAGGTTCCTTCGCAAAACCGCTTGTCCTCGAACACGCCCATCGGCCCGTTCCACAAAATCGTCTTCGCCCTGGGAATGACTTCCGTGAACAGCTTGATCGTCTTCGGCCCGATGTCCATGCCTTCTTCGGCTTCCGGGATATCAAGGCTGTCGTTGACGCGCGGGTTCTGCCACTCGATGACCGGCTTGCCTTTCTTGTTCAACTTGCCGGTGTCCACAGGCGTCGCCACGATGTTGTCCACGGCGAGCAAAAACTGCACCTTGCGCGCCTTGGCCTTGTTCAGCGCGGCCTCGGCCATACCGAGGAGGTCCGCTTCAACGAGCGATTTGCCCACTGTCTTGCCCAGGGCGAGCCGGAACGTGTAGGTCATCGCCCCGCCGATCAGAATCGTGTCCGCCTTCTCGAGCAATCGGTCGATTACCTTGATCTTGTCCGACACCTTCGCCCCGCCAAGAATGACGATGAACGGCCGGGCCGGATTTTCCAGTTCCTCGCCGAGGAATTTCAATTCGCGTTCCATCAGCAGGCCCGCCGCGCATTTGCCGCCATGCCGGGCCAAGACACGCGGCGTGCCTTCGGTCGAAGCGTGCGCCCGATGCGCCGCCCCGAACGCGTCGTTCACATAAACGTCGGTGACCTTCGCCAGCTTCTCCGCGAACGCCGGGTCATTCGCTTCCTCTTCGCCGTAATAACGGACGTTCTCCAGCAACAAAAGGTCCCCGGGCTTCAAAGCCTCGGCGGTCTTTTCAACCTTCTCCCCGATGCAATCGTCCACGAACGCGACCGGTCGATGCAACATATCCGCGAGTTTCTCGGCGACGGGCCGCAGCGACATGGACGGGTCGCGCTTGCCCTTGGGCCGGCCCAGATGTGCGGCAAGGATGATGCGCGCGCCCTTCTCGATCAGCAGTTCCAGGGTCGGCAGCGTTTCCTTGATTCGGGTGACGTCGTTGATGACCATCTGGCCGCCCTTTTCCTCCATCGGCACGTTGTAATCCACCCGCACGAACACACGTTTGCCGCGCACATCCAGATCTTTGACCGTCAGCTTCGCCATAAAAACAGGGGCGAAAGGATAGCCAAGGCGAACAGTGAGTCAAAGGGAATTAAACCCCGTCAAACGCTCGAAATGACGCCGGATCGCCCGACCGCGGGTTCTGTCCGGGCGCAGTTCAAGGGTGACTCTTGCCCCATCGCCCCCCGCGGGTTTCCAAGCAGGACTTTCACCCTGCTTGGTTCAACGACTGGTAAATCACGTTGAACGCAAACAAGCCCATCATTGCCACGCAACAAGCCAGCTTGCCGACCGCGCCGACGAGCAGGCCGATGACCGCGCCGAGGCCGGCCCGTGCCGCTTCCTTCCATTCGCGGCCACCCATCATTTCAAACAACAACGCGCCGACAAATGGCCCGAGGATGATGCCGGGAATGGCGAAGAAGATGCCGATGAGGCCGCCGACGACCGCGCCGAGCACACCGCGCCACGTCGCGCCGAGGCGTTTCGCGCCATACATGCTGGCTAGATAATCCATCACGATCGACAACAACATCAACAGCACGATAATCACAAGCGCGGTGTTGCTGGCGCCGGTTGCGCCAAAGTAAAGCCGGTGCGCGACCGCCGCGAGCACGACCAGCGGTGTGCCGGGGATGCCGGGCAGTACACTTCCGGCCAGCCCGAAGCACATCACGAGCAGCGCCAGCGATAATCCGATGATTTGTTCCGCGGTCATAGACAAATTCCAAACTAACGGGCGGCTCATTGACTTAAAACGACTGCAGCACAAGCCGATAGAACATGCTGGCAGCTGATGATGGCAAGCTGGCTTGATATCCTCCGCTCACGAGAATCGGGGCATTTGTTAGAGTCACCCAATTCGTAGTAGAAAGATCTGGGTTTTGCTGCAATGCAAAATAACCACCTGCCGCTGGCCATGAAAGCAGAACGGTGATTTGATTAGTCGCGGTGATACTCAGCTGGGGCACTCGAACAATCTGTACCGTAAAAGAGCCTTCGTTATTAAACCATGAATACTCATCGATTGTTCCAACGAACAAGCGAGTCGCTCCGTCCGGAGCTATCACTTGTTGGACTGACCCCGAGCTCGTTAAACCGTCGCCAATAAAAAATGGTTGCTGAAGTGTGGGTGTAAGAATTAGGTAGTCCCGGTTTGTCGCAGTGCTGAAGTCCAGAGGTTGGGGTGTTGGGTTCAGATCTGGTTGATTCGTCCCCAGAAAAACTCCAACGAGGCATTCAAAGGGTGCAGCCACGTCGGCGATGCCATTTTCTGCACCTAAATAGTGGGAAATACTATTGGTCTCGCCGTCTGGTCCGAAGAAGGGTAGTGGGCTGCCACGCGACACGGAACCGGCGGCTGAAAAGACAAACATCCCCCCACCTTCGATGGAAGCACCAGTTACGAGCACAGGCGATTCATCCGGGGCAACGTCCCCACGTCTGCCGGGCGAACCATCCGGCATCCCAGCAAGCCAAGGGTTCGATGTGCTTGGAACGACAACCGACTCGGCAAATGCTGTGTGCCACAGCAATATGATTACGAAAACGACAGCGCCTCCTGGTTTACTGCTCATGGGATGCTTGACAGTAGATATGACGTTGCGCTTCCGCGACCTAGCGTTGAGCCGCGCGGTATGTGCGTCTCTGCGCAGGACTAATTTTTCTGAGCGTGGCTTTTATCGCGTTGTTATGGAAGCAGACTTACGAGATTTTGTGAAGGATTATTCAAGTGCCCGATGATTCGTGGGCCACCGAAAATTGCTCAGTGCAGCGTGGCTAACGCCTCCCTGAAATCCTCTGGGAACGGCGCTTCAAAGTTCATTTGTTTTCCGGTGCGCGGATGTTTGAAGGCGAGTTTGTGAGCGTGAAGCATTTGACGCGACGCCGTGTAGCCGGTCAGTTCGGTCAGCCGTTTGTTTTGTCGGTTGCCATAAGTCGTGTCGCCGACGATCGGAAAGCCGAGATGTTTGAAATGAACGCGAATCCGGTGCTCCTGACAAAAGCGATAACGGTTTTTGTCAACTTGAACAGGATACTTGCGGAATGCTCTTTATAATGGTCAGGCGTTTACTTTGTGACCCGAATTGATCAACACCGAAAACGTTTCATACACAACCGTCGCGGTTAACAGAACAGAAAAAGCTTTCAAGACCGTAAACAGGAAAAGCGGCCTGGCGGACGCTTTTCCCGGTTGGCAATTCAAGCGTTTGGCATTTTCACATAGCCTTGAGGTGGGATGGGCGGCGGAAGCCGGTGCAGCGTGCCGCGACGCCGCATCTTCGAAAAGACAACGAGATTGAAAAAGTGCATGACACCGAGAACAACGAGGACGAGACCAACTTTCGTGCTCAGCGTTTCCAAAGCGGTCTGGACGTCCGAAGGTTTGACGCCGTATTTCAGCGCCAGGGCGACGTATCCGACATTGATGAGATAAAAACCGACCACAAGCAGATGATTGACGGAATCTGCGAGCGCTTCGTTTCCGTGAAAACTGTCCACAAGAAAGATACGCCCGTTTTTGTGGAGGGTTCGAGCCACCCAGATGGTGAGCGCAATGCTGATCAGCAGATACACGATATAAGTCCACACGGTCGCCGTATTTCCGGCAACGGTGTCCACGGCAGCCAGCAGCGTAGGTTTCATGGTTCGGTCCTTTCTATTTGTTCAGGTCGTTTCAGAGTATTTCCTAAATTTCTGCTATTTCTGAAATTACAATATCACAAGAATATAGGTATGCAACCAGTTCGCTCCATGGGATGTCCCTGGCAACGCAACCTCTTCGCATGGCTTGACTTGTCTGGCCGCCCGTTCCAGCGTTTTTGCCTGACACTATGAATCCAACGATGCGAGTGGGTATTATTGGCGGCGGGTTGATGGGACGCGAAGCGGCCAGCGCGTTCGGGCGCTGGTTTGTTCTCGAAAACTTCCCGGTGCGGGCGGAACTAGTCGCGGTGTGCGATCTGCAGGAGAAACTGCTCGACTGGTTCCGCCGGGTGCCGACGGTCCGGTTGCTCACCAAAGATCACCAGGAATTGCTCCGGTCGCCAGACGTGGACGTCGTTTACGTCGCCGTGCCGCACAATTTGCACGAGCCGATGTATCTCGACGTGCTTGGCGCCGGAAAGGATTTGCTCGCGGAAAAACCGTTCGGCATCGACCTCAAGGCGGCGGATCGTATTCGTGACGCCGCGACGCGCTCGGGCCGGTTTGTCCGGTGCAGTTCGGAGTTTCCGTTTTTGCCCGGACCGCAGCGTGTGATTCAGGCGGCGCAGTCGGGCAGGTTTGGACGCATCATGGAAATCCGTTCCGGCTTCTGGCATTCGAGCGACATGGACCCGACCAAACCGATCAACTGGAAGCGTCAGACCAAATTCTGCGGTGAGGTTGGAGTGATGGGCGACCTGGGAATGCACGTCGTGCATGTACCGTTTCGCCTGGGCTGGAACCCGCTCCGCGTCTATGCGCAGCTGCAGAAAGTCTACACCCAACGCCCTGACGGCAAAGGCGGCATGGCGCAGTGCGACACCTGGGATAACGCGCTGTTGCACACCGAGGCGTTGATCGATGGCGCGGAAGTTCCGATGCGGCTGGAGACGAAACGCCTCGCTCCGGGCGAGACGAACACCTGGTTCATCGAAGTGCTCGGTACTGAAGGGGGTGCGCGTTTCAGCACGAAGGAGCCGAAAACGCTCTGGCTGTTCGAGCGTGGAAAGGAACAAGTCTGGCAGCGCTTTGATCTCGGCCACCAAATGGTCTTTCCGACGATCACCGGCGGGATTTTCGAAGCGGGCTTCCCGGATTGCTTTTTGCAAATGTGGGCGGCTTACGCGGCAGAGCGCGCCGGCCAACTGGGGAATCGTTTCGGCTGTGTCACCCCGGACGAAGCCGTGCTCAGTCACGAACTGTTCGCCGCCGCGATGGAATCCCAGGCCAACAAGAGCGTGGTGACTTTGTCATGAAAGGTCGAAGGCGCCGTCGTCGGCTCATGGTCTGGCGTTCTTGTTGGTAGGCACGAGACTGTAGCGTTCCTTGAATTCCTGCGACGAAGCGCGCGCCTGGATTCTCTTTGCCTCCTTTGCTGCTTTCGCTTCCACTTCGGCCAGATCCTCAGCCGTTGCAGGCATCGGCCAGACGATGTCGCGCCCGTTTCCGAAGTAATAGTTCTGTGAAGTCGGCGAGGTTGGCACGGGAATCGGCACGGGATCGCCGCCATCATCCTTCCCGTCCTCACCCACGGAATAGAGCAGGAACGTGCCGTCTTCCCGTGCTCGATACCGCGCCAGCCGCCCATCCATCGGGTCTATCGGCGGTTTGGAGAGAAATTCCGGAACAAGCGCGCTCAGGTCCGGCGGCAGTTTGCCGCGGCGCAGACGAAAGCGTTCGATGGCAATCGCGGTCACAACCAGTTCGCGTTGCGCTTCAATGCGTGCCGCCTTCGCAGAGGCCCTTTCCAGCGCGGCCGCGACCTGGCCTGACAGAAGATATTTTACCGAACCATAGTCTTCCCGTTGCCAGACGCGTTGATACTCATTTGTGCCCCATGACCTCGCGGACACAAACGATCCCGTGCTACGGGCCCGGCGCGGAACCTCCACCATGACCTGGAGCGTTTCAAGGTACCTCAACTCGTCATCGTAGGACCAGAGCCGCCGCCACGCGGTCTCCTGCGCGAACAAATTCAGAGACGATAGATGGTCTTTGGACCACTCGAGCGCGAAGTCGGGCATTTCCGCGAGGTTCGTGGGTGCCACCGATCCCGACGAGCCGCTGGTCCCACCGGTATAGTTTGCGCCAAACATTTGCCTGAATTCCGTACCCGACCCGCGCAGTCGATCAAACGTCTCGATTCCCATCGCGCGCTCCATCGCCAGGGCCTGTTCCATCGGACGGGAGAATTCCAAGACCTCCCAGGCCTGCTGAAATCCGGCCAGTTGCGCATCAGTCCAACCCTGGGTCTGGAGCGCCTCCCATGTCGGTGCGATGGCAATCGCGGTAATGGCGATCCGCACGAGCTGGGAAATGATCAGCCTTTCGTCGCGGAGGGCGTTGGACAGTGAAAGCAAAGCGTTCAAATCGGCCCCCGCTTCATCCAACTGTTGAGTGTGCAGATCATTCAGGGTCGCCGCCGACAGCCACTGCGCGACTCCTTTGAGCTTTGCCAGGTGTGGCAGCAGGAGGTTGAAGCCCATCTTGTAGTTCAGATTCATGTCGAACTGTGAGCTCTTGAGCGCCTCTCGAATTTGTTCGAGAGCCGGCCCGTTCGCTTTCAAGTCCTCCGCCAGATCTTCCCAACTGTTGGTGCCGCGCCCGGGTCCGCGAATATCGGGTTGCCTCGAACCAATGCTCGCTTTGCCGGCCGAAACGAAGCCCATCGCCCTGGGCGCGTTGTTTGGAACAAGCAAACCGGTCCGAAGCCGCCACGCCGCCTGCACGAGATCGTTCCCCGCACTCCGGGCTTCGGGCGTCGCAACGGGAGTCAACTCCTCAATTGTCAGTGTTTCCCCGGCCGCGATCAGCGCGGCTTTGTAAAGGCGCAAGGCCCGACCGGCTCGATAATTATGGAGCGTGATCGTCAGTGTGGCCAATCCCACCAGGGCCAGGACACCGATCATAATGCAGCGTTGCAGTCTGCTCATGAATGTCGTGATTGGACAAAGCAGGAGGCTGCGCCTCACTC
>DATNDF010000026.1 GCA_035607015.1 Candidatus Angelobacter sp.
AAGCAAGGCCTTGAAGGAAGGCTGGCAGGCGGGGGTCGACAAGTGGTTTACGTTTCGAAAACTGGCATTGGAGCGCCTTCAAACAGCGCCGGGCGTCGAGTCTGCCGCCGTAAACGATGGTGCAGGGTTTGACGACTATGAGGTGGAAGGGAAAACAGGACCGGTATGGCTCGGGTACAGCTCTGTCAGCGTGCTCAACGGAGACTACCTGCGGACCGTCGGAGCCAAACTCGTGGCGGGTCGTTTGTTGTCAAAGGAGGACGCGTCGCAGGGACAGAGGGGCGTGGTGATCAACGAAAAGCTGGCCAAGGATTGCTGGCCGGGTGAGAGTCCGCTGGGCAAACAGCTTCGCCGCAGCAAGCCAAGGCGCGATTATGTAGTGGTTGGGATAGTGAGGAATATCAGGGACCGGCAGTTGGAATCGGAAGATAAGCCGGTGTTTTACGAACCTTACGAGCGTGAAACGGAGGCATTGTCGGGCGGCCTCGGAGATTACGCGGTCCGCAGTTCCGGGGATTTCAGCCAGTTGCGAGCGGCGATGGTCCAGGCGGGCAAGGAGATGATGGTTCCGGTTGAACTGAATGATTTTTACTCCATCGAATCGCAGTTGTACCGGGCCACAGCGCCGCGACGCGTGATGATGTGGCTGCTGCTTTCTCTGGGAGGACTCGGATTGCTGCTGTCAGCGGTGGGTATGTATGCGGTTCTGGCTTATTCGGTGACGCGCCGCACACGGGAAGTCGGCATCCGCATGGCCGTGGGAGCGAGTCGGAGCCAGGTAAGAAGCCTTTTCTTCCGACAAGGCGTGCGACTGATCGTAAACGGCCTGGTTCTCGGATTGGTCCTCGCCATCTCGGCCGGCGAATATATTCGCAGCCTGTTGTTTGGCGTTTCTCCCGCAGATCCCTGGGCTCTGGCCACCGTGGTGGTGACACTGGGTGTTGTGGGAGGCCTCGCCTGCTGGTCACCCGCCCGCCGCGCGGCGAAAGTCGATCCGATGCGGGCACTGCGCTGTGAATAATTTAATGCGAAATTCGGATTGCGGAGTGGAGAATGACAAAACTGCGGACACTGGGAGATTAACGACGAACAAGATCTATGATCAAACTGCGGAACCTTGAAAAATCCGTGAAGACCAAGGCGGGCTTCACTTACCTGCTGCGACAGATCAATCTCGACATCGCCGAAGGCGAGTTCATCACCATCATGGGGCCGAGCGGCGCGGGCAAATCAACGCTGCTGAGCATCATCGGCTTTTACGACAACGCATGGGAGGGCGAATACCATCTGTTCGACCAGCCAGTCCATAAACTGGGGCCCAAGGAGCGGGCGGCCCTCAACAAAAAGCACGTCGGCTTTGTTTTTCAGCAGTTTCATTTGCTCGACGACCTGACGGTGGCGGAGAACCTGGACATTCCGCTGTCGTATCGAGATGTCAAAAAGTCGGAGCGCCAGGCCACCGTGGCGGATACCCTCGACCGCTTCGGCATCGTGGCGAAGAAGGATTTGTTTCCCAGCCAGCTTTCCGGCGGCCAGCAGCAACTCGTGGCGGTGGCGCGGGCCATCGTCGCGAAGCCGTCATTGATTCTCGCGGACGAGCCGACCGGCAATCTGCATTCCGACCAGGGCCGTGAGATCATGGAACTTTTTCGGAAGCTGAATGGCGCCGGGACGACCATCGTCCAAGTCACTCATTCCGAAGCCAACGCCGCGTTTGGCCATCGCATCATCCGGCTGCGCGACGGCTGGCTGGTGAAGGAGTGACGGAACACGACGGGCGCTGTCCAAAGACAGATTATTGTAACTCCAAATGGAAAACCTGTGTCATGAAAGAACGACGTTTGTTTGACGAATCGGGAAGAATGAAGCAATCTCGGCCCCCAATGCAAATCATGCGAAATCTCGCGCTCGCAATTGGTGTGGCCGCAGCGGCCGCCCACGCGCAAACCACCAACTCCTTTTCGACGAAAAGCCTTGCGCTGAACGACTGCATCCAGCTCGCGCTGCAACACAACTTTGATGTGAGGATCGAGCGGGTGAATCCCGAGATCGCGCGCTACAACGTCAGCCTCGCTTATGCAGGATACGATCCAGGCCTGGATTTCCGGGCAACACATTCGTACAACTCTTCGCTCGGCACTTTGATCAATGGCACGCTTTCGATTCCGGCCAGCGCGACCAAATCGGATTCGTTCAATGTGGGGATTGGCGGGGCGGCTCCCATCGACAGCGGGCTCACCTACAGCCTGAACGCCAGTGTTTCACAAACGGTCGGCGACAGGTTTAATCCCATTTCGACTGTTGTCACCAACGGTGGAGTGGTCACGACCAATACTTCCTTCCTGGCTGCACCGTTTCAAAACGCAAACGGATCCGTAAGCATCAGTCTGACACAACCGTTGTTGAAGAATCTTTGGATTGATAACATCCGTTACAATATTCAGATCAGCAAAAGCCAGTTGCGGGGCACGGAATGGGGCCTTCGCGGGCGCATCATTGACATCATCACGCAGGTCGAAACCGCCTATTACAACCTGATTGCCGCCCGGGAAAATGTGAAGGTCCAGGAAAAGGCGCTGCAACTGGCGGAACAGTTGCTCGCCGAGAACAAGAAAAAGGTGGAGGTTGGCGCTCTCGCCCAACTGGATGAAAAACAGGCGGAGTCTCAGGTTGCCTCGAGCCGGGCGGATTTGCTGACAGCGCAGAACACGCTCGGCACACGCCAGCGGGTTTTGAAAAATCTCCTCAGTGACGATTACAGCGAATGGTCGAACGTCCTTATTGATCCTGCGGAGCCTTTGACGGCCGTTCCGCAGATGCTGAATCTGCAGGCGAGCTGGCAGAACGGTCTCACGATGCGCCCCGACCTGGAGCAGGCGCGTTTGAACGCCGATCAACTCGGCATCACGTTGAAATTCCAGCGCAACCAGCTCTTTCCGCAGTTGGATCTCACCGGCACGTTTGGCCGCAACGGCAATTCGGGTGTTTACAGCGAGGTGTTCGGCCAGATTCGCGACGCGGAAGGGCCGTTTTATTCGGTGGGCGCGGAGTTCAGAATTCCTCTGGGCAACCAGGCCGCGCGCAACAATTACAAAATCACCAAAGCGCAAAGGGCACAGGCACTCTTGCGGCTCAAGCAACTCGAGCAAACCATCATGGTGGGAATCGAGGATGCCGTCGGCACGGCCATCGGCAATTACGAGCGTGTCAAAGCCACACGCGAAGCCTCCTCGTACGCGGACGAAGCTCTCAAGGCGGAACAGAAAAAGCTGGAAAATGGCAAGAGCACCAATTTCGAAGTGCTTCAATTGCAAAAAAATCTCACGGCGGCGCGCTCCGCCGAGATTCAGGCACTGGCTGATTACAACAACGCGCTCGCCGCGCTCGCCGCGAGCGAAGGGACGACCCTTCAGCGACTCAACCTCAGTCTGGAAGTGAAGTGAGGCACCGGGTTCTCCGGGTCGCGCCGGGCGAACACCCCGCCGGCAGAAACGCCTCCGCCCGGTCAACTGAAAATGTTGTCCGTGCTTTCGGCAAAATCGCCCAGCATTTCCGCGAGTTGGTCGTGCTTGATTGGAAGGTATTTCCCGGTGGCGGAGGCAAGCGCGGTTTCCTGTTGGTTTCTCAACTCAGCTTTCGCTTCGAACAATTTGCCGCGGCGGTCCGCGGTGAGTTCGCCGACGACCAGCAATTCGTCGCCGGGCCGCGCGGGCAGCAGAAAACGCACGGTCAACTCGGCGCAAAATGCAAAGCGCCTGGTCCGCACGCCGATGGCCCAGACCATCGCCTCGTCCAACACCGTTGAAACAAGCCCGCCGTGAACGGTCCGCTTGAATCCGACGTGCTCGGACCGCGGGATGAACCGAGCTTGAGCGATTCGCCCGTCGGTTTCAAAATCCAGTTTCAACCCGCCTGCATTGTGCAAGCCGCAGACGAAACACGATCTGGTATGGGGAAGCTTCAACATGCGCGCGATGGTCGAAAGCCGGGCACGGGTAGTCGAGCGGAAAAAATTGAACTTTGCGCCGCCGCTGCTTTGGATTAGACCAAGCGGGCGTTTGTCATGTTACAATATCATCAGCTTCTCAAGCTCGTTCTCGAACACGGGAAATTCAAAGCCGACCGCACCGGCACGGGCACATACGCCGTGTTCGGAGCGCAGGCGCGCTTCCCGTTGAATGATGGGTTTCCGCTGCTGACGACCAAGAAGTTGCACGTCAAATCCATCATCCACGAACTGCTCTGGTTCCTGAGCGGCGACACAAACGTGAAATACCTCAATGAACACGGCGTGACGATCTGGGATGAGTGGGCCGGTAAAGACGGCAACCTCGGCCGTGTCTATGGCGCGCAATGGTGCGACTGGCGCACCACCGACGGCCGTTCGATCCACCAGATTGACCAGGTCATCGGTCAGATCAAAAAAAATCCCGACAGCCGTCGTCACATCGTGACTGCTTGGAACCCCGGCGAGATCGAGCAAATGGCGCTGCCACCATGTCACGCGTTGTTCCAGTTCTTTGTTCAGGAGGGCGAACTGAGCTGCCAGCTTTACCAAAGGAGCGCCGATTTGTTTCTGGGCGTGCCGTTCAATATCGCGAGCTACGCGCTGCTGACGCTGATGGTCGCTCAGGTTTGTAATTTGAAGCCCGGCACGTTTGTGCATACCTTCGGCGACCTGCACCTTTACGCCAACCACCTCGAACAGGCGAAACTGCAACTGACGCGCGAGCCGCGTCCGCTGCCGACCATGAAGCTCGACCCCGCCGTGAAGAACATTCACGAATTCACGTTCGAGGATTTCGAGCTGGTCGGCTACGATCCGCATCCGGCCATCAAGGCGCCGATTGCGGTGTGAAACACTTCAAAGCCATCGCGGCGATGTCGGAGAACCGCGTCATCGGCG
Source organism: Candidatus Angelobacter sp. (assembly GCA_035607015.1). NCBI lineage: Bacteria > Pseudomonadati > Acidobacteriota > Terriglobia > Candidatus Angelobacter > Candidatus Angelobacter sp. The sequence goes on from DATNDF010000026.1 coordinate 4,907, forward strand.
CGGGCAACAAAATCCCGTGGCATCTGCCGGAAGATTTCAAGTGGTTCAAGAAAATGACCACGGGCAATGTCGTCATTGTCGGACGAAAAACGTTCGAGAGCCTTGGCAAACCACTGCCCAATCGCATCACCATCGTTCTGAGCCGGCGTCCGGGACTCCTGAAGCGTGAGTTCCCGGATCTGTTCGGCGAGGCGTGGACTGCGCGAGGCAAGACGGCGGTTCCGAATCCGTACCAGTTTGAGCTTCCCAAAATTGGCGGTGTGACCGCCATCGACCTGCGCATTATTAAAGACTTCTTGAAACTCAGCCCGACGGATTCTCCGGTGGACTGTTTTATCTGTGGTGGCGCGCAGATTTACGCGCAAGCCCTGCCGCTTTGTTCCGATCTTTACCTCACGCTGGTGAAACGAGTCGTCGAGGGCGACGCGTTCTTTCCCCCATTCGAGGACCGGTTCGAAATGGTCGAAGAAATCCTCGACCGTCCCGACTTCAAAATCCTTCATTACCGGAATCGCGCCCTGATTCCGCGCTGAATCAACTTTGCGCTTTGAACTTGGGGGGCCGGCCTCTAGCCTCGCGCGCAATGTCGCAAATGCTCAAGTCATCCGGCTCGCTCGCGGCCGCCACGCTTACGAGCCGGGTGCTCGGCCTGGTGCGCGAGATGGTTTATGCCGCGTTCATGGGCAACGGCTGGGTGGCGAGCGCGTTTACACTCGCATTCCAGGTGCCGAATCTGTTTCGCCGCCTGCTCGGCGAGGGCGCGCTTACGGCGGCGTTCATCCCGATCTTCAAGCGGAAGGAAATCGACGAGGGCGAACTCGAAATGTGGCGCACGGCAAACGCTGTGATTTCCGGATTGATTGTGGCGGCAACGGTGGTGACGGCGCTCGCGATTGCCGCAATTTCCGTCGCCCTGGCGGCGGGCCGGTTTGAGCCGGAGACCGACCTGATGCTGCGCTTGCTGCGCATCATGTTTCCCTATGTGTTGCTGGTCTGCCTGGCGGCGGCGTTGATCGGCATGGCCAACGCGCGCGGCCATTTTTTTGTGCCGGCGCTGGGCGCGGCGCTGCTCAACGTGGTGATGATTTCCAGCGTCCTCTTCCTCGCGCCGCGGCTGGGCTTGGAGTTGCCGAAAGAATTGAGGTTGCCAAAGCAGATTTTCGCGCTGGCGGCCGGCGTACTGGTTGCCGGCGTGGCGCAGGCCTTGTTTCAGGTTCCGAGTTTGTATCGCGAGGGATTCCGTTTCCGGTGGGTCCGCCCATGGGGCGACCCGACCGTTCACGAGGTCGTCCGCAAGATGCTGCCCGGTTCCATCGGCGTCGCCGCGTTTCAAATCAACGTCCTCATCACGCAATGTTTCTCGTTCTGGTTCGACCCGTCGATTGTTTCCACATTCAACTACTCGGTCCGCCTGATGGAACTGCCACAGGGGATGTTTGGCATCTCGCTTGCAACCTATCTTCTGCCGACCCTCGCCGGACTGGCGGCGGAAAAGAAATACCCGGAGTTCCGGGCGACATTGGGACAGGGGTTGGGCTACCTGTCTTTCGTCAATCTGATTGCCTCGGCGATGGCTCTTGCCTTGGCCGAGCCGATAGTGCGCCTGCTGTTCGAGCACGGTAAATTCGACGCCCAAGCCACGCATCGCGTTGCGCTGGCCCTGGGCTGTCTGGCGCCCGGCCTGTTGCTGTTCTCTACGGTCAACATTCTGGGGCGGGCCTTCTATGCGCTGAACGACATCAAGACGCCGATGAAGATCAGC
>DATNDF010000027.1 GCA_035607015.1 Candidatus Angelobacter sp.
GCGGGAAACAGATCCACCAGCCAGTGTTTCAGCAGCACGAAGCATTGATCCATCAAATCAGTCATACGCTCAACGGCGACCGGCCCCCCTGGTTCGTCCCCTGACCGCAAGAACGAAAATCCGGCACCCACCGCGCCCGTCGTGGTCAACACTGAAGCAATTCACCGGCAGGTCGGCGTCGTTGGAGGCGTCGGCAGATGTCGGTGATGGAGTCATTCGATCAGGTCTTCGGACCGGGGGCAGGCTGGGTGGTGGGCGCGGCCGTTGCCTTCGCAGCAGCGACCCTGGCTTTGGCTTCGGCGTCCGCCTTTGCTTTCGCCTCCGCCTTGATTTTTTCTGCGGCGAGCCGGGCGTCCACTTCCGCCGCTTCGGAAGGATGAATCTTGCGGTAGTGCTCGTTCGGCCTGGCGAGTCGATGCTTGTCCAGCAGCAACCCGCCGAATCGATCCGTGTTGCTCAGCTCGAAATCCGTGTCCATCTTGATCGCCTCGAACGGACAAACCTCGACGCAAATCTGGCAGCTCATGCAAACCGACACGTCGATGTCGAACACGGCCGGATAAAACTGCGGTTTGCCGACGTAGTCCGGCTTCTTGTCCCTGCTCTTTTCGATGTAGATGCACTGGGGCGGACATTCCTTCTCGCAGATCTGGCACGCGACGCAACGGAGGCCGGCGTGCGGATCGTCGCCGTCGAACACGAGGAACGGAAAATTGCGCGCCGCCGCGCTGGCCGGCACACGCTCCTCGGGATATTGCACCGTCGTCAGCCGGTCTTCCTCGACATAACTGCCGGCAAAATTCCGCGCCGTCTCCACCAGACCTTTGATGATGCCTTCGCCAAACATGAAATCAGGTTAACAAGGTTTTCATAAGGAAGCCAAGAAAGCAGGAGAATTTCATTCGACAATCACCCGCTTGGCTTCGAGTTTCATTTTGGCAAAAATCAATAGCGGGCCGTGTTTTCGTTTTGCGACGCGGAGTTGAGACTTTACGACGGCAAAATGGATGTCCAGCAACTCACTGATCGCTTTCAAATCGACCACAATTTCCCGTTCTACAAACAAATCGAGCCGGTCCTTGCCAATCTCCGCTTTTGCATCGTAAAGGACGGGCATTTCGCGTTGTTGCTCGAATCGGAGGCCACGTTTATGCGATTCAAACACCAAAGCATTTTCATAAATTGACTCAATAAATCCCGCCCTAACTGCCGATTCACTTCGATTGCCGCTCCGATTATTTTCCCTGTCAACTCTTCTTGTTCCAAGGCCATTTTCGGCTTCCTGTCTTCCTGGTTTCCTTATTCACAATTACCGATCCACCTCCCCCAGCACGATGTCCACGCTGCCGAGAATCACCACCACGTCCGCAACGATGTGACCGAGGCACATGTCCTCGAGGATCGTCAGGTTGATCAGGCTCGGTGGCCGGACGCGGTAGCGATACGGGTTCGGGCTGCCGTCGCTGATCAGGTAAAAGCCAAGCTCGCCTTTCGGGGCCTCGATGCGTCCGTAGGCTTCGCCGGGTTTTGGCCGGAAGCCGCGGATTTTTACTTTCGGGTCCATGATCGGGCCGGGAGGAATATCGTCCAGCGCCGCTCGTAGAATCTTGAGCGACTCGCGCATTTCAAGCAGCCGGATCATGTAGCGGTCGAAAGTGTCCCCCTGCTCGCCGAGCGGGACGCGGAACGAGAACCGGTCGTAGATGCCGTACTTGTCCACCTTCCGAATGTCGTAGTTGACGCCGCTGGCGCGCAGCATCGGGCCGGTGACGCTGGAGTTGACGGCCAGCTCGCGCGGCAACACGCCGACGCCCTGCGTGCGCGCGAGGAGGATTTCGTTTTCCGAAAGCAGCCGCTCGAACTCGTCAAGGAATCGCGGGTACTCGTCGGCCACCTGCCGCGCCCCTTCGATCCAGCCCGGCGGCAAATCGCAGCGGCAGCCGCCGAAGCGCATGTAATTGCACATCATCCGCGCGCCGGTGAGCGACTCGAAGAGATCGAGAATTTTCTCCCGCTCACGAAATGCGTACATGAGCGGCGTGCCGGACGCGCCCATGTCCTGCATCAAAAAACCGACGAGGCAGGTGTGGTTTTGCAGGCGCGTCAGCTCCGCGGTGATGACTCGAATGTATTCCGCGCGTTCAGGAGGCTGCAGACCGGCCAGCTTTTCCACCGCCATCGCGTAGGCCCAGTTGTTGGTCAGCGAGCAGAAATAATCCAGACGGTCGGTGTAGGGCATGGAACCGAGGTAACTGGTGTTCTCGGCGATTTTTTCGTGGTTGCGGTGCAGATAACCAAACACCGGTTTGAGCTTCACCACGCGTTCGCCGTCGAGCACGACGTTCATGCGAAACACGCCGTGGGTCGAAGGATGCTGCGGCCCCATCGAGACCTCGAGCAGATCGCCCTCAACGGCGCCGTCGCACGAATCCTTCGGCAGCAATTCGTAATTCTTCGGCGGAGTTTCGACCGCAAGGCTCATGTCGTCGCACCCTCCGGATGATGGCGCTTCGTCTTCTCCAGCACCTCATCATGCGGGGTGGGTTCGTATTCGTAGTCGTCCGGCTCGACGTAATCCTTCCGCATCGGATGATCTTTGTATTCATCCCACATCAGGATGCGGCGCAAATCCGGATGGCCGCCGAAGATGATGCCAAAGAGATCGAAGATTTCACGTTCCTGAAATTCCGCGCCGCGCCAGATGGGCGTAAGCGACGGTAAATGATTTTTGTCGGTGCGATTTTCGGTGCGCAGCCGAAGGATGACGGGCCCGTGCTTCAACTCCATAGAATAGAGGTGATAAACCGCCTCGAGAAAGCCGGGCCGGATGGTCTTCTTCACTTCCTCGACTTCCTTCTCCACGCCATCCACGACCTTTTTCACTTTGACCTTCTCGGATGTCTCGGCGTCGGGCCAGTCCACTCCGGTGACATTTGAGCAGTAATCGAATTGAAGCTGCGGATCCCCTCGAAGGAACCCGGCAATGGCAACCGCGTGGTCATTGTCCACCAGCAACGAATGCTGTGCGCTCGGGCTGTCGTTGCGGACGATTTCGATCCGCGCGCCTGATACGGCGGATTCAATGCGCGATTTGATTTGATCGAGATTTTCCACAAAAAACCATGAGGAAGCAGGGAGTCCGTGCTTCCGTCATTCAACCTTCATCCCCTCGCCAGCTCCGGCGGTCGCCACACATCCGGATTCTTCGGCGGCACCAGATCGTGTTCGCCAAACTGCGGCACGGGAAACTCGCTCGGCGCACTCGCGTCGAGATGTCGCGGACGCCCGTCGCCGGTCAACTTCTGGCCGTCGATTTTCTTTTGCAGTGTCATGAACGCGTGAATGAGCGCCTCGGGCCTGGGCGGGCAACCGGGAATGTGCACGTCCACCGGAATGTAACGGTCAATGCCCTTGAGCACGTTGTAGCCCTGCTTGAACGGTCCGCCGGAGATCGCGCACGCGCCCATCGCGATGACGTATTTCGGCTCCGGCATCTGGTTGTAGAGGCGGACAACCTGCGGCGCCATTTTCTTGGTGACGGTGCCGGCGACGATCATCAGGTCAGCCTGGCGCGGTGAGGGCCGAAACACCTCCGCGCCAAAACGCGCCAGATCGTAGCGCGCCATCGTGGTGGCGATCATCTCGATGGCACAACAGGCCAGGCCAAACTGGAGCGGCCAGACCGAATTCTTGCGGCCCCAGTTGTAAAGCTCCTCCAAGGTCGTCGTAAAGACGCCCTGCTTCTGCAATTCGCTGCGCAGTCCTTCGTCCATTTGCAAAACGCAGACTCAAGTCCGCGGTCACGATGTCATTTCCACGTCAACACGCCCTTCCGCCAAGCCCAAACCAGCCCTTCGACCAACAGCAGAAGGAAAATCATCATGGCGACGAACGCGCCCACCGAAAGGGTTTTGAACGCAACGGCGAACGGCAGAAGGAAAATGGTCTCGACGTCGAAGATCAGGAAGACGATGGCGTAAAGGTAATACTCGGACTTGAACTGCACCCAGGCGTCGCCTTTGGATTCCAGTCCGCACTCATAGATGGCGTTCTTGTCCGCACCCGGCTTTTGCGGGGAAAACTTCTTCGCCCACAAACGGGCCAGGCCCAGCGGCACCAGCGCAAACAGAACCGCGGCGACGGCAAAGACCGCGACCAGCAGATAAGGGCTGTATTCAACGGTGTTCATCGCGTCGCGCTAGCTTGTTACTTTTTTCACAAGCTACCGTATCGGTTGACAATCCAAGCGTCAAGGAATGGCCGCGATTCTGGCCGGGAAATCAGAAGCGCTTGTTTGGAATCAACATGCGCTAATCTGGGCGCGCGCTTAATTGGAGGCGGGCCGGTGGCGATTCAAACCGACCGAATGCGCGATGTCGTCGAACTCTTCGTGGCTCACCTCGTGCAGATCCTTCCCTTTGGCCTTGAGCTTCTCGTTGATCTTGACCGCCTTTTCGGTCATCTCCTCGTGCGTCTCCTTGCTGCCGCCGACGAGGGCGAAGTTCGGGCCGGTCGTCACGCGCTTGTGGCCGTCGGAATCCAGACCGACGCCGAGAAGCAGAGCCTTCCGCTTTTTCTTTTTGGAAGGGTGCGACATGGATGGAGGTTAGTTGTCGAAGCCGGGAATTCAAGAAGCAAAGCAACCCAGCGCGGCGTCGGCCTATGGCGCCGTCAACGACTGGCCGTTGTGCTTCGGCCCCAGACCCAGCAGAAAGGGGACGGCCTTTTTCGCCCACCGGTCCGCGGTCGGGTACGCGGAGGCCGAACCGCCGAAGCAGCTTTGCAGCATGTCCGTGTTGATGATGCCGGGGTTCAGCGGAATCGCCGCCATGCCCGCCGGCAATTCCTGCGCGAGCGCCTGCGTGAGACCTTCAATCGCCCACTTCGTCGCGCAATAGGGCGCCACCTCGGCATCCGTCGAACGGCCCCAACCGGAACTGAAGTTCACGATCACCCCCTCGCCGCGTTTGATCATCGCCGGAATAAAATGGCGGATGACATTCACCACGCCTTTGATGTTCACGTCAATGACACGGTCAAACTCCCCGGCCGGCACGCGCCAAAGAGCCGCGTTGCGATTGATGAGCGCGGCATTGTTGATCAGTAAATCGGGCGCTCCGGCGGAACCGACCGTGCCGGCGGCCCACACATCCATATCGCTGTCCGACACCACGTCGAGCACGGAAAACCCGTGTGGTGGCCCAAATTTGTCGTTGAGTTCCTGTATCGTCTGTTCCGAACGTCCACATCCAAAGACCGTATGACCCAGTCGGATAAATTCCTCCGCCATCGCGCGCCCCAGTCCGCGGGTAACGCCGGTGATGACGACCTTTTTCATTGACGGTTCCGCCATCGTTTCAGGCGCCAGTAAAACATCCCGAAAAAAATCGCGCCGCAGGCGTTGACCCCCATCGTGTAACCCAGTTTGTAGAACACCCCGTTGTTGTTCTTCTCCGCGTAAATCGCGACGTCGTGGCCGATGAGCAGGTTCGGCATGGACGCGGGCATGAGCGCGCCCTGAACGAGCCCGCGGACGAATCCCGCCGGGCGGCTGCTATGCTCCAACTGGCGCGCGACGCGGTTGAGCACCCAGCCGATGGCGAAGGCGAGCAGGATGATAAAGGCGAGGCGCGTTACCAGATTCGCGCGTCGATGCGCCGGCGCGGAACCATTGGCTGTGGCTGGAGGCATCGGCGAAGCATGTTTTTGACTCCTGCCGTCGGGCAAGAAGATTTTTGCGCTACGCCTGTTTTTCCAGCGGCTTGTCGAGCACGCGCGTTTTGTGCCAGCCACGCGTCTGCCACCACCAGCGAAACCACCGATGCGTGTCGCGCACCGGCCGGATTTTGCTTTGTTCGTTCCGGTAAATCACCCGCACCGGGACAAACTCGACCGCATGGCCCGCGGCGATGAATTTGCACAACAACTCCGATTCGATTTCGAAATGGTCGGCCCGCAAATGAACCTGCGCCCAGGCATCAAGCCGCATCAGACGAAAACCACATTGGGTGTCCGGCAACCCCTGCCCCGTCAGTCTCGAAATCCGTTCGCTCATCCAGCGGTTCACGCAACGCCTCAACCACGGCATCCCGGTGGGATTCGACATCCGGTTGCCGACGATCAGGTTCGCGCCGGTCTTTGCCGCCGCGGCCAGAAACGACGGGATATCCTCGGGCGCGTGTTGCCCGTCGCCGTCCATGGACAGCGCCCAGGCGAAACCCCGGTCGCGGGCGCGCGCCCAGCCGGCTGCCAGCGCCGCCCCTTTCCCGCGGCGCCGCTCGTGACGCACCACGTCCGCCCCGGCGCGGGCGGCCAGCTCCGCCGTCCCGTCGCTCGAACCGTCGTCCACGACAATCACCGCGGACAGGAACCTGTGCGCTTCGGTGATGAGCGGTTCGATGGTGGCCGCCTCGTTGAGGCACGGAACGACGACGGCGCACTGCGAGGGCCAATCCATCGCCAAACGCTAGGGAAATCTATTCCGCGGCCAAGACAAATCTTAACAGAAGCACAGCGCGGCCTGGGGATCGACGTCCTTTGGTTCTATGATGAACCTTTGCAACGTCCGCGCGGGCGCCCGAGGATGCCCCAGTGGCCGGCTTCACCGGAGTTACTGGGCGCGATAGAAACGGCGATAGACTCGTGTGGACATTCGGGCCGAAATGGGGGATAAGGTCCATGTGTTTGCTTTCCTTTCAAGGTTTGGGTTAACGACCCAACCCTGTGGCTCGGCCATCGCCAGCCAGAGTGACTGGACGAGTAGCTCATGACCTACACAATCCATTCAGGCTTTGCCAAGCAGTTCGATGCCGTTTCGGATCGGTTTCGCCGCTGGCCTGTTATTCGCAGTGTTTGTCGAGTGTTGCTGCGACTCCTCCTGTTACCCGCTTACTTTGGCCTCTTGCTCGCACCTGCTGGTTTTTTCTCGTTACCGTTCCAGATTCTGAACGGGGTAAAAGCGGCGCCTCCATCGATACAATATTGGACCGTAGCCGGGTTCACGTGTGCTGGTCTCCTGTATTGCCTCTACCGTTTGAGCAGGCGCATGATTTGGGAACTTCGACAGCACGTCTTCGATTTGGAATCCGTGGTGGGCTTCGCGGGGTTCCTTTTGTCGGCGGCATTCACAGCGTATATCCTCCCGGTCGGCTGGGACCACTATTGAGATGGCAACATCGTCCAACAACGCGCGAGAGTGTTTGAAAACTCCGTCAGATAGTAGAACGTTTATGAAAACATATCGCATTCTCGGAGTTCTTTGGTTGGTTGCTGATTGTGTTGGCACAGTTACCATCATCAGGACGCTCCTATTGCCTGCACCAATGGAGACACGAGCGGTGTATTATTGCACTCTTGGTTTCATCTTGCTGCTGGATTTGGCTGGCGTCGTGGCGAGCATATCTTTGATTCGTGGAGCCAGATGGGCGCGATGGTTTCTTGGTGTGTGTGCCGTTCTATTTGTTTTGGGTTCCACTGCGGAGGTTCTTGAGTTTAGGTCATTTTCCGTGTTGACCGGCGCTTACGGCGCTTTTGCGCTTGTTTCAGCAGTGCTCCTATTGATGCCGAGACGATATGTTGCCAGCTAAGACCATCTCGGAGCCAGCGACGACTGCCTCTTGAGTTTATGGAGATTTTGGCTGATAAACCGATTATCGGGCTTGCGGAGCCACTCGCCCGTCGGCGTGGCTGAGCTCACCCAGCCGGCAAGCGTTCCACATGCGCATCCTGGTGCGAGATGACTCGCTCCGCGTGAATGAAGGCTGAGGTATTCAGTTCAACCCTTTGGTTCGGGTTTTCGAGGATTCAAGTGCAATGATCTATTTGGTCGCTATTCTTACCGTCTTTTTCGGTGGCCTTGTGGGCCACGCGCCGGTTCACGGGCGCGTTTATTGCCGAATGATCGCCTTCATTATTCCCGTTTGTCTTTGCGTCGGACTGCTAAACCTGCCGCAGCTGCTCGACGTGGTGCGCACGGGGTTTCGCCGTTCGATTTCCAGGAGCCATCGTACTGGAGCACGATGGAGTCTCTGTTTTTCCTTTTCGCCAGCTTTCTGACCGGCGCGGGCTGGCTTTGTTCCCACTGTATTCGGAAGGTGTTTGAGGATTGACTTGGCCGGCCAGGTGAGGGCAGACAACCGGCCGCTAGCCTGTATCGATTTTTGTGAAATCCCGCAAAAAGAGACTCGTGCTCACAGGGGCGACGGCGCTCATTCTGGGTGCCGTCGTTTTCGTTCAAGTGCGGCGCGCCTCGCGCGAGGCCCGAACGCGGGCGGAGGTCTATTACTGGATTCGTTCCTTTGACTCGTGGGATCGAAACCAAACTGAAACCGCCAACCAGCACCGTCAGCTTGAAGGTCTGCGTTCTGTTGGCGCCGGCGCTGTGACCACGCTCGAACGCGACCTCCATTACCGCCCCGCACTGTCCCGGTTGTCAGAAAAGATTCCATTTCTGCAACGGTTCCTTCCACAGCCGGGCCCTACGGATGAGCCTCAGGAGGTACGTCATCGCGCGGCGTACTTCCTTGGAGCGCTGGGGCCGGCCGCCAAAGCCGCGGTCCCCGAATTGTTGCCGCTTCTTTCAGATTCCGATGGCCGCGTCCGGTTTGAAACGGCCTTCGCGCTGGGCAGGATCGGCGCTGACACCCCGGAGGTGCGCACTGCGTTGACAAAGATGCTGATGGACCCGGTCAAAGAAGTCCGCTTTTCGGCGGCCATTTCTCTTTGGAGTTTCGATCGCACCAACACAACTGCGACCTCGCGCGTGGAGCAGCTCATCTCAACAAATAATCTTTCCTGGCCCAGCATCAGCCTGATGAAATTTGGAGAGAACGCCAGAGTCTTTGCGCCCGACCTCAAACGGGCGATCAATGGCACGCCCTGGTCGTATTCACGGATTCAGGCTGTTCACGCCCT
>DATNDF010000028.1 GCA_035607015.1 Candidatus Angelobacter sp.
TGGGATGGCGCCTTCTGTTTGTCGACAAGTCGCTGGTTGGCGGACATCACCTGTCCCGCATGCCGGCGCTTGGGTCGTTGGGCGGCGTTCGCACCACCAAAAGGCAAACTATGAAACGAGCAAAGCAATTCACCATCGCTGTGGGATTCGCAGTTATATGCGGCTTTGCCGCTGGTTGCAGCGGGATTCACCGAATGGAGGCAGTCAAGGATGTGATTGACCGCGGGTTGGTTTCTGGCCTTTCGTCATCCAACCAGTTCAGCGCAGTGGTGTGGAGCGTGCCTCGGATGCCCGTAGGGCCATACTCCAAGATTGATAGTCTGCCGGTCACTATCGAGGACGGTTCGACGAATGAGGCAGACTACGTTTTCTTTTTCGGCAAGTCCGGCAAAACCAAGACGTGGGAAGTGTTCTCGTGTATGAAGTGGCGGGATGGCCACTGGGAATTTGTGCCGGTTAAACTTCCGAACGCGCCGAAAAAGTGATGGAGACGCCGCCTTACCATGCGCGAGGCTGTGTGAAAACAAACTCTATCGGACATTGGATTATCGGCCTCACGTTCATTCGCTTGGCTATGGTTGGACAGAGGAGAAAGAGACACGATGCCTAGCGGTTCGTTCAAAAACGGCACAAATCGCCGCGCGAGGGCACGCGGCCTACAAGATTTATCGGAGAATCCGGCGTGGTGTAGGCCCGGTCCCCCGACCGGGCGTTTTTTAAACGGGCCGCTAACCCTTCAAGACGTTGGGTGACGCCGTGAGCGACCGATATCAAATCATGAATGATGAGGCGTTTTGGACTCGGTTGGAGTTTGACGCATCCCGCTGGCTCGAAAGCTTGGACGTGAAGACGCTCAGACGATTCTGGATTGATGGTTTTCTGCCCGAGACCATCACGAACACGAAGCACGGTGCGGATGTCGAAGGCACGGCATGGGTTGGCATCGGTGCGAGAGACCAGTATCAGTATCGCTTTGTTGTCTCTGTGCCTCAGAGGATGCTTCATCGTGGCAGGCAGACCTTCTGCATTGAGCGGCTTTCTCTCGACGAGGCAGAGCAGACATTACAGATAAAGGTTGTCAGTGAGAAACAAGTCGCCTAACAAATCGCGAGGCAGTGTGAAAACTCTTGAAACAAGATTTTGAAGGACGAAAAAGTGGCGCGTATCACTCTCGCCGAAAACAAAAATGCGCCGTAATCAAAATGTTAATGTCGATTTTTTGGGTAATTCGTCGCGCGGGGAGTTTTCACACAGGCTCACGCTCCAGCGAACGGCGGGCGCGGCTCTTGACTCGTGCTGGGCGATATATTTCCCGCCGTCGATAAGGTCTTGTAGTTCGGCATAAAGCACCATGCCAGGATCACTTTGGGCACCATTCAGAGAAGGCAATCGCAGTGAGTATCTCGCGCAATACTTTCTGTCTGCCCTCGGTGTGTCGGCCAGCGTCCCCAGAGCGGAGGACATAGGCATCGACTTTTATTGTGCCCTCGCTCAGCAGTCTGGCGATCGATTAACTTTTCATTCACCATTCGCCGTGCAGGTTGGATCGTTTGGAACCAAAGACTTTAGATACGGTGGGTATTCAAAAAAGGGAGTTTGGCAAAAGGAGCAGCTTGATTGGCTGTTCTCGCAGGAATTGCCGCTATTTCTGTCCACCGTTGATAAAGACACACTCACGTTCAGGCTCTATTCGACGAGCCCGGTCTGGCTTATCAGATACTCGTTTGGAGACGTATCCGAGGTTTATTTGATACCGGACGCCACACACGATCCATTGAAGGAGTCGAAAGAGGAAGTTCAAGAATATATGGGGAAGGGCGGCGATGGCGCCCGATACCGCATTCCTTTGGGAGCCCCGATTGTGGAGATGCGCATCGATGAGTTGAAGACGGATGTTGTTGACAAGGCTCGATTCGCGCTTAGCAAGGCGGCCAGCATTGAGATGAGCAATCTCACCTATCGCCGATTGAGCGTGCATTTTTCTCAGTGGATGTTGGACATACTGGCAAACGACGACTCCGCCGGCATCAAGCTTGGGCAGTTTTATGCGTGGAATACCGAGCCGGGTCGCAACACTCCGGAGCAGCTGAAAGCAGTCCTGCCGATTATTGTCGCTTTGGGGCACAATCTCAAATGGCAGAAGCGGCTCGACGAGCTCGCACAACTAAAGGGCATTTTCAGCCTCATTCCTCCCGACGAGATTCCAGACTTCCTGAAAAGCAACCTCCCTGAAATCCTATAGGGTCGAACAAGGCGCGAGACTTTGTGAAAACTTTTCCGGTTTGTTGAGTCGGCAGGGCGGGCGGGGAATAACTTTCCGGTTTCGGGTTTTGGACTTTAAGTTCCGAGAGTGCGGGGTATTCGGAGGCTCGATGGCCGCTCCCACCACCGCCCGCGGAAAAAGCGCCGGCGCCCCTTCACCTCAGCGCCGCCATCAGCGGCGCAAATCTCTCCAGTTTCAGAGTCGTCACCGGGTCATTTTTTGAGGTGAAGAATTCTTTGAAACAAATCCATCCATCCGGGGTCTTCAGTTTGTGATCGGATTGAACAATGCAACGTCTCACCGGGAGCGCTGCTGGAACAGCCGCCGGTTGGGACGAGAAACGGAAACTGAGTTTATGCCGGTTATCTCCAAATTTTACGGGATCGTCATCCGCATGTTGCGCGCGCAGGGTCTGGCCGCCCGTTTTTACGCCATCTACGAGAACACGGAACTGGTGGTGAGCATCTGGCCGTTGAGAATCATCCAGGGCGACGCGCCGAGTCGCGTGCGGGAAATGGTGCTCGAATGGGCCGCGCAGCATCAGCAGGAACTGCTCACCTCGTGGCACCGCTGCCTTTCGGGCCAGGCCCCGGTCCGCATCCAGCCGCTCCAATAGGCTTGCGCGAAAACCTCTCCGCCGGACCCTCTCCGGTGAGTCGCATCAAAATGGCATTGCGTGCCGGCACTGAAGCCACTCGATTACGAGATTTCTGAAACGGATTTTACCAGTGGGTGTCCCTGCGCGGTGACGCCCTGTTTTTGAAGGACGGTCAAGAATCGTCCGCCCGCGGCAGACGGCGGGTCATCTTCGCGGTCACTTTCCCGATCCACGAACTGATGCGCGATTTCTTTTTCTTCTGACCCTTGGGTTGTCCGATGGGCCGGCAATGCCCGCCGCAGACCGGACACAGTTTCAACTCGGCGCCGCCGACGCGCCGGATCTGGTGGACGCACAGTTCGCAAAACGCCTTGCCGCATTGCGCGCATTCCATTGTCGCCTGTGACGCGGCGTGTTGATAGCAGGCGGGAGCGCCGTCCGCCAGAAAGAGACCTGGTTGCGCGGACACGTGTGCGGGGATGACGACTTCGACGGGCGCGTCCTCGAGGGCGACTTCCACGGAGCCGAGATGCAAAGTCTGTCCCGGCAACAGCAGGCCTTCCCGGATGCGCTGACCGTTTATGAACGTGCCGTTGGTGGAACCGAGGTCGCAGATCTGCACCGTGCCGTCCCGCACGATGACCTCGCAATGGCGGCTCGAAATCGTCGCGTCGTCGAAATGAAAATCGTTGGTGGGATTGCGCCCGAGCCGTATGACGCCCGGCATCAACTCAATCTTCTGAGCTGCGCGCGACCCGGATTTGATGACTAATTGTGCCATGGCCTCCTCCCCGGCTGTTCTTTTCTGACCTTTCCTTCCCCGGCGCGCCGATCCGCCAAGACCGTCAATTCAGTCGGAACCAGCGGGGCCGGCGACGACCCTACTCGCCGCAGCCGAAATAATCCATTCAAAAAAGCGGCGCCACATTCCGTCGCCGGAAACAATGGAACCGCCTGATGTCCGGCCGGAGTTGTTGTCGGAGTCGTATTCATGGTTGAAAGGCTACGCGCCCGGCGAGTTCGACCGTTAATCGATAAAATCACGCCACTCATTGATTTGCCGGATGCGGCGCGACCGCCGGTTCGCCCTGAACGCTGTCGTGGCCGGCTTCCAGTCATGTCAGATAGACGTAAAACGGTTGTGAAAACTCCGACGTGACCGGCCCCAAATCTTCCGCCTCTGAAACGGGATTGCTAAATGGTGGCCGGGCTGGGAAGGTTTCCGCGCCCGAGTCGTCATGCAAAAAACCGTCCTGTCATTTGGAGAGACTCTCTGGGATTTGTTTCCGTCCGGCCCGGTGCTGGGGGGAGCGCCCTTCAATTTGGCCAGCCGGGTCAATTTCCTGGGTGACACGGGCATCATAGTCACGCGCCTGGGCCGCGACGATCATGGCAGGAAGGCGCTGGCGCAAATCGTCGGCTCGGGCATGGACCGGTCCCACGTTCAAAAGGACGACCACCATCCCACCGGCACGGTCAACGTCACACTCGACAACAAGGGGAACCCCGAGTTTTTCGTCATTCCAGAGGTCGCCTACGATTTTATCGAGGTCACGTATGAGTTGATGGAACTGGCCGGCGCGGCGGACTGCTTCTGTTTTGGCACGCTCGCTCAACGGACGTCAACTTCACGGCTCACCTTGCGCCGGCTGCTCGATGTGGCCGCGAAGAGCATGAAATTCCTGGACGTAAACCTTCGCAAGGATTGTTTCTCGCGCGAGACCATCGCCGAATCGCTCAAGCGGGCGGACATTTTGAAAATGAACCTCCAGGAGGCGCACCATCTCGCCAGGTTGCTGGAGATTTCACTGTCATCGCTGCCGGATTTCTGCGCGAAGATGATGGAGCAATGGTCGCTGCGTGGCTGCGTCGTGACGCTCGGTGAACACGGCGCGCTGGCGGCCTCCGCGGACGGGACAAAAGTCTATGAGCCGGGCTACGAAATCCGGGTGGCGGACACTTGTGGCGCCGGCGACGCCTTTTCGGCGGGGTTCATTCACGAATACCTGCGAGGCGAACCGCTGGCGGCCTGCTGCCGGCTCGGCAACGCGCTCGGCGCGATGGTGGCGATGCAAACCGGCGCAACCACGCCCGTCTCCCTCGACGAAGTCCGGCATTTTTTGAGCGCGAAACGCAACCGCCTCACCGAGCCGGGCCTGAAAGCGTTCGCGGTGGAGTGAACCATGACGAGCAAAACCGAAAAGCCATTGCGAACGAAGCACTGCTCATGGTTGCTGCTGGGTTTGACCGCCTCACTCGCCGCGGCAGAACCGAAATGGACCAACCTCTCCAGCAAGAACGGCGATTTACCAGTGCCCGGTGAATCGACGCAACAGACCGGCGCACTGGTCGCCGATCTCGACAAGGACGGTATCAAGGATTTTGTCCTCAGCTTCCGTGTCAAAGCGCCGGCGTTGGTCTGGTATCGGCGC
>DATNDF010000029.1 GCA_035607015.1 Candidatus Angelobacter sp.
ACGACATCATCGAACCCATCGGAAAGCGGGTGGTTGTCCGCAAGGATGACAACAAGCGGGAAACCCGCAGCGGCATCGTCCTCCCCGACAGCCACGAAATCCCCGTCATCACCGGCCGGGTGATCGCCGTCGGCAAGGCGATCGAAAACGATGAGGACCAGACCATCCGCCAGTATGATAAGGTTCTGTTCGACCCCCGCGAAGCGATTCCCGTGGAATTGGAGCACGACAATCGCCTGTTCGTGGTGCATATTGACAAGGTGCTTGCGATTTTCCGGCGCTCGGGCGCCGCAGCGAATGGGAAAAAACCCGCAGACGAAGCAACCGACGCAGACTGACTTCGCATAGCGGTCAATCCGCAGGCCCAAGCGATGCCTGACGGAGAACCTTGTGACGTTTTCTGCGTAAATCTCACTGAACCATCACCTTCGTTTGTCGCACCGGTTGTAAAAGGTTGTAATCCCCATGAGTAAAAAGATTGTCCTCGTCGGTCACTGCGGCCCGGATAACAGTTATTTACGAATGGCCGTTTCATCGGCCGTCCGGTCCGCTACCGTTCTCGCAGCCGACGATGCGCGCGAGCTCGACACGATGCTCGCCCAGGGCGTCGATCTGCTGCTGCTCAACCGCGAGCTTGGCTGGGGGTTCGATCAAACCGAAGGCGTGGACGTCATCCGCACGCTCCGCGCCAAGCATCCCAACGTCAAAATGATGCTGGTCAGCAACTATCCCGAAGCCCAGACCGCCGCCGAGGCCGCCGGCGCTTTGCCGGGCTTTGGCAAACGGGAAATCGGTAGCGCGCGGGTCACGCAATTGCTCCGCGACGCGATGGCGTCGGACGCGCCGGCGAAAGCGTGAACGGTCTGTCATTTTTCCCTACCCCTCGGCCCAGACAGCCCGCCCAATGCTGGCGAGGTTTGTGGTTGGGAGGTCTGGCGGTACCACCCGACCCCGCCCCGCTCGGCAGGCGAGCGGGCGTGAGCCATTTTTAATTCCCGGCCGGGCCATGAGTTAGGCCAGCTTTTTTCGCGCTCCAATTCAAAAATAAGGACTTACGCCCAACGACATTTTGACGGGGTTGCGTCAAAGACCCTCGCCAACGCCGCGGGCTGTCGGGAAGTTAGCAGTTACAAGCGCGTGTTTTATGTCGCCGGCATCGGGTCAAACCCGGCCTGCCCGCTGGGGCCGGATTATCGCCAGGTTGGGGCCGAGCATGTTTTCATCGGTGCTTCGCCGGCGCTCCGCGCCGAAGCGCAGCGCGCGTGCAAGGTTTGGCCGGGCCTGGAGATGGGCGGCGGCGACGAATCATCGAGCTCGCCGGAGCGCGAAAAAATCGATTTGCATGAAACCCGATCCCGCCGCGAGCGGCCGGGGCTAAACGGGCGGGACTTCGCCCGAAGTTTCACGAGCCAATTCGCGGCGACCGCCGGCGCGATCGACACGGATGTCGGTGTTGGAGACAATCGCGTGGATGAGCAGCGGGGAGCAAAACAGTCCGGGCCTGCCGCGCGTGCTGTCGGTGCTGGACTTGCTGACCGAAGAGGAACTGGTGGAGTTAAACCACCGCATCGTGCAGCGGCTGCGGCTCATGCAGGAGATTCGCGCCCACGGCAACATGATGAATTTCCGCATCGGGCAGCGGGTTCGCTTCATCAACCCCGCCGGCGAGGTGATCCGCGGCGTGCTCACGCGGCACAACCGCAAATCGGTCACCGTGGTGACCGACACCGGCCATCAATGGCGCGTCTCGCCGTCGATGCTGGAAGCGGATGAACATGGAGCACCGAAATGATGGTCGGTTTTCTGGGCTGACAATCTTAAAAGGTGGATGTCACCTTTAACGCCACTGTCACCTTTAACGCCACTGTCACCTTTAACGCCACCTTTAACGATCCAGGAGTGACTCCCTTTTGATTTCTCCAGACGCTAATTGGCACGTTTGGCTATTTCAATCCAAGAGGAGACGGGTCGCTCAACAGCAACTCCAGGGTGATCATCGTGCGTTGTGTCCGACTGGGGCAAGGAGAGAATTGAATCCGTTGAAACGGTCAGTTTGAGCGGAACCCATTGACCGGATTTCTTTGCGAACGTGAAAACATAGGATTTCGTCGCAAAAAGTGCGGAAACGGGATGCACAGGCTGCGTTCGCTTTCGGCTGAACGAATCGCGCAGCGCAGCCACTCCGACGATTGGGGTCGAGATGCTATCAGACTTTTTCAGATCCACGCTCATCACCTCAACAACATTCTTTTGTTCGTAAACGCCGCCGTCAGGGAAGCCGGAGAACTTCTCCTTGTTCTGTTGCACTAGCTCCTTTTGCACCTCGATTGAAAATCGCTTTACGAATTCCTGGAAGTCTTCGATCTGCGGCGGGGCGTCTGATGGCTTTGATGTTGCCGCCGCGAGCTCGTTGCGCAGTCGCTCGTTCTCCGTCCGCAACCTAGTGATTTCTTTCGTCAGGTGAACGTCTTCAGAAAGCGGACGACTTGCGGGCAACGGTGTGGGTTCAACGCGGGGAACACGGGCAGTCTCACTCGGCGGTGCTGGTGCCGCGGCTGGCGAACGGAGGATCAATGTCGCCG
>DATNDF010000030.1 GCA_035607015.1 Candidatus Angelobacter sp.
AATGTGGTGGTCATGGAAAACTTGATCCGGTCGTCAGCAGGGGGAAGACAGCCCGCACTTCAATTCAATCCAACTTCACGTTCATGATTTCCAAAACACGACCGAGATCATCGTCGTTGTAAAAGTGAATGTGGAGGACGCCTTTCCCCTGGCGGTAACGCAGGTCCACTTTCGTCCCGAACCGCTCGTGCAGGCGGCGTTCGAGATCGGCAACGTGAGAGTCTTTGGTCAGCGGAAGAAGGGCCGGTTTGGCGCCGGGAGTTGTCGCCGGCCGGTTCTGCAGATGCGCGACCAGCGCTTCGGTCTGCCGGACATTCAACGACTGTTTGATGACGCGATCCGCCGCCAGCTTCTGTTCCTCGGCGCGGGTCAGCCCCAGGATCACTTTCCCGTGGCCGACGGACAGCCGTCCGTCACGCACGTAAGCCTGAATCTCCGGCGCGAGCCTGAGCAGTCGGAGCGCATTGGCGACCACGGCGCGACTTTTGCCGACCTTGGCCGCGACTTCCTCCTGTTTGAGCTGGAACTGTTCAACCAACTGCGCGTAGCCGAGCGCCTCTTCGATGGCGTTCAGGTTTTCCCGCTGTAGATTTTCGATCAGGGCCAGTTCGAGCACCGCGCGGTCGTCCGCTTCGCGCACAATCACGGGCACGTCGGTCAGACCGAGAATTTGCGCCGCGCGCCAGCGGCGTTCGCCGGCGATCAATTCATAGCCGTCGCCCCGCGGCCGTACGATGAGCGGCTGCACAATGCCTTGTTCCCTGATTGAATCGGCCAGTTCACGCAGCGCGTCTGCCGAGAAATCCTTGCGGGGTTGCAGGGCGCACGGTCGGATGCGCGTCAACGGCAGGCGCTCCACGCTCTCCCTCGCGTCCGGCAATGGCGGGGACGCGGGTGCGGGCGCGCTGGTCTCCGGTGGTGGCTTTGGCGCGGGGGCCGAGACGCCCAACAGCGCGCCCAGGCCGCGTCCTAAAGCGGGTTTTGCCATGACGCGAGAGTGTCCAAGCAACAATGCGTTGTCAACGTGAAGCTCGGAGCGCGGAAATAAAAAATCATGCCGCCAGAAGTGGACTCTCATTCGATGGTTGATCAACGGTTCGCACCGGAAAGGGCGTCAAACTTTTGTGCTGCGTTTCAGGACGTTCGGAGTGCCTGACCCGACCGCGAGCATCCACCCCGACGGACTCTCGCCATGGCAACGACCCCGTGAGCGCCGATCCGCGCATCGCGTCCCGGAAAAACTTCATGGCCATCTTCGCCGTGCTCCGGTCATGTCTCGCGGCACTCTTCGCCTCCGGCCCGGCTCACGCCCCTGACCCGCTCGCGCGCCGGCCATCATTGCGGAGTTCTTCAAGCAACATTCTCTGCCCTGAACCAACGGCGTGTGCCGGGTCATCCCATCGGAAAAAGACACCCACAACGCCGTGGACGAGGAAGCCGCAACGCTGCCCGATGACCTGAAACCCTACTCCAGCAATCGCAACGCTTCCACGTTCACCATCTCCTGCACTGGGAAGGTTCGTCCCCACTCCGCGGGGGTGACGTCGCGCGCCTCATGCCAGCGGGGATCCTCGATCCAATCGAGAAACTTGCGCAGGCTCGCACGCACCGTGGACGATGCGCCGCGTGCCAAAAGCGCTTTCGCCATGGTGGCATCGTGTTGTCGCCCGTTGGTATGGGCGCAACTTACCACCGCGTTGAAGAGCGGCGTGTGTCCGCCGAACCCGGCCGCATCCACTGTCGCCCGCGTGTCCACGTCTGCGCCGTGAGCGAGCAGCAGATCGAAAATCTCCTGCTCGTCGAAATCTATCGCCAGGTGCAGCAATGTCGTGCCGTCCAGTGGCGTTCCGCAAAGCCCGGACAGCCCATCATCAGGACATCCCAGCTCCGGCGGATAAATCTCCCGGTAACTGAAGCGACGGTTGATCAGGTCCCGATCGCGCCGCAAATAATCCTTCAACCGTTCGGCCCGCCCGCGATGAAAAGCCATCATCGGCGTGTCCGGAAGCTCGTATCCGCGCCGCGCAAAAATATCGAGAACAGCATGCTTGTCTTCGGGGCGCCGCGCGTAAGTGCCGAGCGCCAGCGCCAGTGGCGCGAGCCGGTTGCCATGCTGGTCCGTGAATGGCGCGTTCACATCGGCCAGAAACTGTAGGCCGGCCGGCTTGAGCGTTTCGCACGAGCCCATCACAATGCCGGGCACGAGCTTCGCTCCATGATCCAGCAACCATTTGGCGCACTCGATTCTTCCCTGGAGCAGCGCCCGATCAAACGCGTGCTGGAAATCCCTCGCGCCCAGGGCGGCGATGGCCTTGATGATTTCAAGCCTGCCGAGATTGGCCGCGTGACTCATCGGCGGCCCCCAATTGCCACTCCAGACCGGCACGTGCAGCAGTTTGGGATTTGCGCGCAGCAACTGCACCACTGCCTCGCGATCATCGGCGCGGATGGCGGCGTCCAACGCTCCGGCAGCCGGGTTCGCATTGATCCGCACCTTCAACTCCGTCCAGTGGGCGAACCCGTATTCGCGCGCGATCACCAGTTGCGCATCGCTCAGGCGAAACACGGCCGCTCGCAGAGCAGCAGTGTCCGCGGATTGGAATTTCGGATGTTGCCGGCGAATCCGCTCGAGCGCCTCGGGTCGGGCGGCGCGCCAGGCGTTGAGCAGTTCGCGCGCTTCGCGTTTGGGGATGTCGAGATGGGGCCGCTGCGGCAGCCCGCGGGATACTGTGGCCATAACCTTACTTCCGTTTGCGCCCGTTCGTCCGCAAGCCTCGGGCAAGAAGTCAGGTTAACGTGCGATTCAACTGGCCGGTGGGCTGGGCCCATTTCCGCGGACGGGATGCTTCCGGAAAGCGAGAGAACACTGGTGCAGTCACACGCTCTGGACAAGGCAAAAAGCCCGGGAGCAATTCACCGCGACAATTGAAATGCCGCCGCCTCCTGCGAGTTGCGGACGTAGAGCTTGTCGCCAACAACCACTGAGTGGTTCCAGGTCTTGCCTTCGAGCGTCTTGAACGAATCCACTTCGACGAACTCCTTGGGATCGGCGCGCACAAGATGGACTTGTCCATCCTCGGCGGTCACGAGCAGCAGGCCGGCGTTTTCCAGCAGCAACACCTGGCCTTTGCCGTACCGGCCCCCTTTCCACATCCGGTCGCCGGTCTTGAGGTCGAGGCACGTAAGGAAGCCACTGTCGTTGCCGTAAATGTATCCCTGATACGTCACCAGGTCCGAAAAGTCGGGCTTCAGGTTGCGCGAGGTCCAGAGTTCCTCCGCCTTGAATTCGCCGTTGACCCGAGTGATGCGAATGGCGCGCGTGCCGACATTCATCGGGGTTCCGAGAAGCACCGTATCGTCACCCACGACCCGCGGTTGCAGCGCGCGGTAGCCCGCGAACTTCCATTCGTAGTTCAACCGCACCTTGCCCGTCGCCGGCTCCACCAGCACCAGTCCGTCATTGGAGAGCATCAGCACCAGCTCTTCGCCGGCGAGGGTGCTCAACTGCGGCGACGCGTAAGTATGATCGCCCGTTGCCGCCGACCACCGGAGCGCGCCGGTCTCGACATCGAATGCCAGGAGGCCCTTGCCGTCCTTGCCGCCGGCCCAGACAATCACATTGGAACCGATCACCAGCGGGGAACCGGCAAAGCCCCACATCGGCGCTTCCCGGCCGGCGACTTCCTTCAAATTCTTCTGCCACACCACAGCGCCGGTCGCCGGATTCAATCGGAGGAACGTTCCTGTCGCTCCGGTGACGAACAATCCGCCGTTCGCGAGCGTCGGCGTGGCGCGCGGGCCGGGACCGCCCATCGGATCGTCGAGACGCGCTTCATACTGCCGGTTCCAGATTTCGCGTCCCGAACCGGCGTCGTAGCAAACGACCGTCTCCTTCGGGCCGCGTTGTTCCTGGGTGAACAGCAGATTGCCGGCGACGGCAAAGGAGGACCAACCGGGACCGACGGGCACTTTCCAAAGTTGCCGGGGCGGATGCCCGGACCAGTTGGTGGCGATCATCGAACCGCGCCAGCTCCCCGAACGATCGGCGCCGCGAAAGCCGGGCCACTCGAGATTTGCGAGATTCGTTTCGATGGAAGGAATATTTGGCGACTGGGCGGGAGAGCGTGAGGATCTCGCGGCCAGCATTCGTTCTTCCGGCGTCGGCGCCCAGCGCCAGTGCAGGGTGAGCTGGTATTCGCCGTTCATGCCGTCGTTGCGAAGCAGAACGGAGAATCCGAACCCGGCGGCGGCGAGAAGCACGGCCGCGCCAGTTCGCGCGAGCGGACGCCGTTTTCGAAACCAGACCGCTCCCACCACGAACGCGGCCATTCCCATCGGGAGCGTGATGACGATGGTGCCCGGTCCGCGCATCAGAGGTTCCACAAGCGTCATTGCGATCGCGAACACTGCGGCAAGTCCCAGAAAACCGAAGACGCGCTCCTTCCAGGTCGCCCGACTCGCCGCCAGCCACCAGATTAAAACCAGCAGACAACAAACCACCGGCCCCATCATGGTGACCATCCAATACTTCGCCAGACCGCCTTCGAGATGGGCGGGCGCGAATCGCGCGACGATCATCAGCAGGACCAGGAACACGCTAGGCCAGACGCGCAGGGCGCGCCAAGCCGATCGCTTGATGGGCGAATTGGATTCAGCAGGGGCTACTTCGGCTTCGTTGCTCATAATTGAAATCTTTCTATAAGGATTTGATTGTCGCTTGCAAGGTTTTGAGTGAAGGAAGTTTTGAGCGCGGATTTAGACACGAATTTCACGAATTGGCTTCCCAAGCCCGCCACAAGATGGATGCCCAAAAAAAGCCGTTCGCTTACGCGAAACGTAGTCCCGCGAAGCCAGACTGACTTGCCCCAACGGGGCAAAAGAAATTAGCCCAGGGTTTGAGCGCAGAGAATACCCTGGGTGAAGGTCCGACAAAATAATTCTCCCTCTCCGCCTCGAACGAGGACTTGAGCAGTTTGGGAAACTGCGAAAGGTTTGCATGTCGCGATGAGCGACAAATCCTCTGTCCGGGAAACACTTCGCAAGAACGGGAGTTCCATTCGGCAAAGCCAAAGGCCCGCCAGCGCCGAGCGAGCGGCGCGAGCGAGTCACTGGGTCGGGGTGAGGAGTCGAAATCCGTTTAGCAAAGAAACGAATTCTAATCGTGGATGACGAAGCGGACAACGCGAGCATTGGATACGTCAACGACAAGATAACCGGTTTGCAGCTTCGGACTATTGCTTCTCAAGTGGACAGCCTTCGTCAGCAATTATCTAAGTCTTCTTTTCTTCAAGTCACAGCCACGCCTTACTCTTTATACCTCCAACCAGAGGATTCACCGATTGCGGGTATGGATCTCGCACCAGTTCGACCGCAGTTCACAGAACTCGTTCCTGTTCACTCGGCTTACGTTGGTGGCAAGTTCTATTTCGAAGACAGCAAAACTTCTGGTGCGCCCGCATTCAATGTGTTCTCACCGGTCAACCGCAATGAACTGGCGGTGCTGAAGTCCGACGACCGTCGCCGATTTAAAATCGAGGAATGTCTGGTTAGCGATAGAGTGGAAGGCCTCCGAACAGCCCTGATGAACTTCATCGTGGGAGGGTGTATTCGCCGTATTCAAGACGAACAATCTCAGCGTCGGCCAAAAAGATTTGCGTTCCTTTTTCACACCGAAGCATCAAGAGCTGCTCACGCGTGGCAGGAAAGCGTCGTTGTGTGCTTTGACGAAAAGCTTCAAGAGGAGGCTCAAAAAAAATCCCAACTGCTTAATGAGCTTGTGAAACGGGCATACGAAGACTTGTCTCGGTCTATCCTTGCCTCTGGTTTTACTTTGCCAGCATTCGACGAGGTGTGGAACAGAGTGCTTACGGCATTACCCCACGACCCTCACCTGGCTTCGCTATCGCTCAACCACCCTCTCCCGTTCCTACGGGCGAGGGAATTATTTTGTGGGACGTTTACCCGGGGTTACGCTCAGTCCGAGCCGGACTGGCCACGACTTCGCTGACCCCGGGCTATTCTCTTTTGCCCCATTGGGGCAAGTTAGTTTGGCTTCGCGTAAAGACTCGACGTCTCCGGTTCGTGGGTTCTGCCCCGCGCTGTTGTTCCATCCAGTTGCCGACTTGTTACGCCCAAAGTTCGCCGTGTCGTTGAAGTTGGACGCCTCGCGCTTTTTTCTCGCGAAACTCCTGCCCAGGTTCATCGGTGTTCGAGCGGCCAGCGTCACGTCGGTGCGCCTTGTCAACTCCTGATCAAAGCGACTTTCAACCGTCGCCGAAAACCCGTTTCCTCAAGAGACGCATGTCAATAGGGATCAACACCGCCAGGAGCAGGGCGCACAGTGCTGCAGCCGCGACGAGGTGGCTGGTAATTTTTCCCGTGAGCAGCA
>DATNDF010000031.1 GCA_035607015.1 Candidatus Angelobacter sp.
TACGGCGGGCGACTTCACCAACGATATGTCTCCATCGACAGACCTGCGGGAACACCGCGAGTTCGCCTCTGAAATCAAATTTGTTGTCCCCCGTCCCCTCGCGGATCAAATTCGGGATTGGACGCGCGCCCGACTGTCGCCCGATCCGAATGGGGCCGGGAATCTGAGCGACGTCTATCGCATCACCAGCCTCTACTTCGACACCGAACAATTCGAGGTCTACCATCGCAAAGGATCGTTTGGCCGGAGCAAGTATCGAATTCGCAGGTACGGCTCCAGCGAGGTCGCGTTCCTGGAGCGCAAGCTCAAGACGCACGGGCTGGTCAGCAAGCGAAGAACGATCGTGCGGGTGGACGAATTGGAGCGGGTGTCCGGTCCGGCGGCGGAACGAAGCTGGGCCGGTTGCTGGTACCACCGACGTCTCCTGGCGCGGCAATTGAGGGCCGTTTGCCAGATTTCTTATGAACGCACCGCGCGCGTTTCCATGACCCGTTGCGGGCCGATCCGACTGACACTGGACAATGCCATTTGCGCGCGACCGGTGAGCGGGATCGCATTTACCGCCGCGGGAGATGGCGCATTGTTACTGGAGCACGAGGTCATCGTTGAACTGAAATTTCGGTTTGAAATGCCGGCGCTGTTCAAACAACTGGTTGAAGAGTTTGGGTTGAACCCGAAACCCATCTCAAAATACCGGATGGCGGCCGCCGCGCTGGGATTGGTGGCGGAGCAAAATGCGAATCCAACCGTCACGCCGAATGGGGAAGCCTCTCTATGCCTGATTTCCTGAAATCACCGTTCGTCAATGGCCCGAGCGTCGCCCCGTTGGACGTTCTGGTTCGGCTGATTCTGGCGCTGGCACTGGGGGGCCTGGTGGCCTGGGTCTATTGCCGCACCCGAAAAAACTCGGGGATCGCAGCCTCGTTTCCCACGACGCTGGTCCTGCTCTCGATCCTGATTTGCATGGTCACACAGGTCATCGGGGACAACGTCGCCCGCGCCTTCAGTCTCGTCGGCGCGCTGTCGATCGTCCGTTTCCGTACGGTTGTCCGGGACACTCAGGACACGGCTTACGTCATTTTCGCCGTCGTCGTGGGCATGGCCGTGGGAGCAAGGGATCCGTGGGTTGCAGTCATTGGGATCGGCGTCGTCGGCGCGGCGGCATTTGCAATGATGGCCCGCGCCGGGGCGAAGTGGAAGTCTCGGCCTCCTTTCCTTTTGAGCCTCCGCGTGGGACTGGGGCATGATGTGGAAAAACTGATCGGTCACATACTCGACGCGCATCTTTTGGATCGCGAACTGATGTCCATCGGGACGGCGCGACAGGGGATTGCCGTGGACGTCGCGTATCAGGCGCGCCTCCGCGAAGACGGCGCGGCCGATGAATTGGTCAAGGCATTGAACCGCATTGAGGGAATTCAAGATGTTCAATTGGAGCGCCGGGGATTCGAAAGTGATTAACCCGCGATAAACTTGATGACGACTTTCGGAGGCGCCCCGCAAGCGGCCAAAACGAGCTGTATCGAAACCCGCTGTCCCGGCGGCTGGAGAATTGCAAGCCTGATGGACTTCCGCGGACAACGTCGGGTGTTCCTTCTCAACAATCCTTACGTGGAGAGCGCGGCGTGGCCGCTGGCCAACCCATGAGAACATCGCGCAATGCGCTCATGCTCGCGGCAGTCGCGACTTTCTCCGTGGCCATCTGCATCGCCCAGTTTGGCCCCCGCGGCGGGCGCGGCTTTCGCGGTGGCGACAACGGCCCGATGGTCCGGACCGAAGGCGGGGAGTGGGTCAACGAAGACACCGTACGCACGGCGCGCGAGACGGCTCCGCAAGTCACCGAGACACCTGACTGGACCAACGCGCCCGGATTTGAGAGGGACGTGTTCACCTTTGCCCGAATCATTTTCAAATCGCCGGGCCGTCCTGCGGTCATGGGCTGGATCAACGATTATCCGGACAGCGATTTGAATCTCTCCTTTCGGCTGCAGCAATTAACGTCCATGGGAGTCGATCCCGACGGGCGAGTGATAAAACTGAGCGACCCGGGACTCTCCCATTATCCGTTCATTTTTGCGGCGCAACCCGGAGGGATGGAGTTGAGCGATGAAGAAACTGGTATCCTGCGCAGGTATCTGCTCAACGGAGGCGTGTTCATGGCGGACGACTTCTGGGGAGCACGCGACTGGCAAAGGTTCGAGTCCCAAATGAAACGAGTCCTCCCGGAACGCGCCTGGGTCGAACTCCCGATGGAGCACCCCTTGTTTCACTGCGTATTAGACCTCAAAGGGCCCATGAACAATCTTCAAGCGCCCTCGATCCA
This sequence comes from Candidatus Angelobacter sp., assembly GCA_035607015.1. Lineage (NCBI taxonomy): Bacteria > Pseudomonadati > Acidobacteriota > Terriglobia > Candidatus Angelobacter > Candidatus Angelobacter sp. The sequence goes on from DATNDF010000031.1 coordinate 2,324, forward strand.
TTTCTGGAAGCGGAACTACGATCCCGCCAATCCGGAGGCCCGGGTTTCCGGCTTCCGCGGCGAAGGCTCGGAGGACATGCACGTGCGGGCGTGGCTGGACGACAAGCAGCGCATCATGATCATAGCCACGCACAACACCGACAACGGCGATGGCTGGGAACGCGAAGGCGAAAACGAGGTTTACTTCCATCAATTTTCAGAGACGCGCGCCTACCCGCTCGCCATCAACATTCTTTTTTACGTGATGACACACTGACGCGACGCACGCGCTCACCGGATCATCAGAAAAGCAACGACTGTCGGCGCCGGCTTCTGGTTTCCGCATTGAAACCAGCTCCCGACGCTGGCAACCTCCGCCGCATGGGTCATCTGAAACGCGCGCGCGAAGTCTTCGATCTCGAACTGGCGGGCCTTAAAGCCGTGCGCGCCCAGCTCGACAAGGCGTTCGACCGCGCGGTGGAACTGATTGTTGCCACGCTCCGGCAGCGCGGAAAAATCGTCGTCGTCGGCGTCGGAAAATCCGGAAACGTCGGGCAAAAGATCGCCGCCACGCTCACCAGCACGGGTTCGACAAGCGTCGTGCTCAACAGCGTGGACGCGCTGCACGGGGACGTGGGCGTCGTCAACGACGGCGATCTGATCCTCGCGCTCAGTTATTCCGGTGAGTCGGACGAAATGGTGAACCTGATGCCGGCGCTGAAACGGTTCGCGGTGAAAATCATTTGCCTGACCGGCGCGACCAAATCATCGGTCGCGCGCTTCAGCGACGTGACGTTGAACGTATGCGTGCCCAAGGAAGCCTGTCCGTTCAACCTCGCGCCCACCGCCAGCACCACGGCGATGCTGGTGATGGGGGACGCGCTGGCGATGGCCGTGCTCCAGGCGCGCGGCTTCGGAAAGACCGATTTCGCAAAGTATCATCCTTCGGGCGCGATTGGCCGCGCGTTGCTGCTGCGCGTCGGCGACATCATGCGCGCCGGTTCGCGCAATGCCGTCGCGCGGGAGACCCTGACCGTTGAACAGGCGCTGCTGGTGATGACGAAGGCGAAGTCGGGCAGCGTCAGTGTCGTGAATACGCGCGGCAGGCTGGTCGGCGTTTTCACCGATGGTGATCTGCGCCGCCGGCTGACCGCCGGGCACGATGTGCTCGCGGAAAGGCTGGCGAAAGTGATGACGCGACGGCCGGTCTGCATTCGCAACGACGCGCTGGCAGCGGAGGCGTTGAAGATTTTTGACGCGCGAAACATCGACGATTTGATCGTCGTCAACGCGCGGAACGAGCCGGTCGGTCTGGTGGATTCACAGGACCTGCCCAAGTTCAAGCTGATGTGAAAAACGCCCGGCGCTCCACCGTGCGTTCCGGAACGGAAATGGTTTGCGCCGACCGCGGCGCGCCGTTACAAATCCGCAACTCAAAATGAAAGGGCACTCCTGATGCGAACGATCATTTTCGCTGTTTGCGCCGCTTGCGTGCTGGCAACGACGGTTTCGTCCATAAGCGCCGAAGACATGAAAGATCCGCAACAAGTCAAAACGTTCAAACGCAGGACCACGAAGACCGTGGCTGCGCAGTATTTGCTTTATCTTCCCAAAGACTACGCCGCCGGGTCGAGGAAACGCTGGCCGCTGATGCTGTTCCTTCATGGCTCCGGCGAGCGCGGCACAAATATCACCAAGGTGGCCGTGCACGGTCCGCCCAAACTCGTCAAGCAGGGCAGGGATTTTCCGTTCATCATCGTCTCCCCGCAATGCCCGGCCAATCAGCGCTGGGACAACGACGTGTTGCTCGCGCTGCTCGATGAGGTCGAGGAGAAATACAAGGTGGACACCAGCCGCGTTTATCTCACCGGCCTGAGCATGGGCGGGTACGGCACCTGGAGCCTCGGCATGACGCATCCGGAATTGTTCGCGGCCATCGCTCCGATCTGCGGCGGGGGCGATCCGATTGATATTCTGCTCGCCGAGAAAAAGAAGGCCGGCGCGTTGAAATCGCTCGGCGTGTGGGCGTTTCATGGCGGCAAGGACCCGGTTGTGCCGCTGGCGGAATCGGAACGCATGGTGGAATCGTTGAAGAAACTCGGGTGCAGGGACGTGGAACTGACGGTCTATCCTGAGGCGCAGCACGATTCGTGGACCGAATCCTACAACAATCCGAAACTTTACGAATGGTTGCTTGCGCATCAGCGGAAATAGGTTTGCAAAAGGCCCGCGCCGGGCCAGTCTGGATGCATATGAAACTCTCCAACTTTGGGTTTGCTTGCGGACTTTTGACTTGGGCGACGCTGGCCTCACCCGCATCCGCGGCGGCGGATGGGCAAACGGTCGATTCGATCCTCGACAGGTACGTCGAAGCATCTGGAGGAAAGGCTGCGCTGGAAAAGATAAAGTCCCGCGCCGTCAAAGGGGATATCGATCTCCTGGGGACCACCTCGGACTGGCAGATGTCCGCCAAAGCCCCGAACAAGCAGCTCTCGGAATTGAACAGCGCAACGCTGGGGGTGATTACTGACGGGTTCGATGGAACGGTCGCCTGGTCGAAGAACCAGGCGGGAATCCGCGTCAAGGAGGGAGAGGAACTCGCCAAGACCAAACGCGATGCGGACTTTTATCGGGACGTGAAATTCAAGATCCTGTATCCCGACCTTGCTTACAAGGGGACCGAGAAGGTGGGCGACGAGGAAGTGCGCGTGCTGGAATCCAGACCCTCATCGTCGAGCAGGGAACGCTTTTCTTTCAGTTCGAAATCGGGCCTGCTCATCCGGCAGGAATCCGAACTGGAAGGGCCGCAGGGAAAAGTGATCGCCACCGTGCGGCTGGAGGACTTCCGGGCCGTGGACGGGGTCAAATACCCGTTCAACCTGAAGTTCAAGATCAATACCGGCGGACAGGACTTCGAGTTCGGAATCAAGGTCAAAGAGGTGAAGCACAATGTGGCGATCGAGGACGCGAAGTTCGCAAAACCGGCGGGGTGATCTCGTCGGCTTGAGGGGTCGGTCGAATCATTCAAGTCCGCTCGCCATTTTTGCGCGTTTCAAAACCTGTTGGGCCAGGGTCCGCGCTTTCGCCGCCCCGTCGCGCAAGACATCGTTCACGTAACCCGGGTTCGCCGCCAGCTCCGCGCGCTTCCCCCGCGCAGCGGCGAAGCAACTCCAGTAATGCTCGAACAACGCCTTCTTCAAATCACCGTATCCCAGTCCTCCGGCGCGTAACCGGTTTTCAAAGTCCTTCGCCGCGCCCGCCGGAGCGACGAGTTTGAGCAGTTGAATCGCGAGGTTTTTGTCGGCGTCAGGTTTGGGTTCCTGCGGCGTGCGGCTGTCCATGACGATGCCCATGACTTTTTTACGGATGACCTTTTCGTCTCCAAAAATCTCGATGGTGTTGCCATAGCTCTTGCTCATCTTCTGGCCGTCCGTACCGGGCACGACGGCGACCTCGTCGCGAATCTGCGGTTCTGGAATCACAAACGTCTGTCCGTAGGTTTCGTTGAACTTGGTGGCAATGTCGCGCGTCATCTCCACATGCTGCTTCTGGTCGCGTCCGACCGGCACCACGTTCGAATCGTAAATCAAAATGTCCGCCGCCATGAGCACCGGGTACGCGAAAATCCCGTGGTTCGGCGCGATGCCCCTTGCGATTTTGTCCTTGTAACTTGTCCCGCGCTCGAGCAGTCCCATCGGAGTGAGCGTGGTGAGCATCCAGGCCAGTTCTGTTACTTCCGGCACGTCAGACTGGCGGAAGAAAACGGATTTTTTGGGGTCAAGACCGCAGGCGAGGAAATCCAAGGCCACATCAATCGTGTTCTTGCGCCGCTCCTCCGCGTCGAAGAGCGACGTCATCGAGTGATAGTTCGCGATGAAATAAAACGCCTCGCCCTTGTCCTGCAGCTCGATGGCCGGCTTCATCATCCCGAAATAATTCCCGAGATGCAGCGCGCCGGAAGGCTGGATGCCGGACAAAATTCGCATGGGCGGAAGCTAACAACATCCCCGCGGCACGCAAACTGGAAAAACGTCCGGAGCATCCGTTTGCAGATTGACGCGCGAGGCGCGGGTCGCTTTCATTTATCGAGTCAACCGAATGACCACTCCCTGCCCATGCTTCAGGCGCGCCCGCTTGTTCCTTCTGGTCCTGGTCGCGATTCCTGTGGTGGCGGAGCGGCTGTGCGCCCAGGACAACTACGAGATTCAGGTTTATCCGTCAGAGACC
>DATNDF010000032.1 GCA_035607015.1 Candidatus Angelobacter sp.
GACTGCATTAAGCGGTTTGTGGAATTGCCGTTTCTTCGACGTCGCCGGATTTGCGGGCGGCACTGCGACTGTCGGCGGCGCGACGTGCAACGCTCAGCAGCAGTCCGACACAGACCAGCATCAGAAAGAGATTCGACCCGCCGCGGCTGATGAACGGCAGTGGCAGGCCCTTGTTCGGCAGCGCACTGGTGACAACACCGATGTTGATGAACGCCTGAAGGCTGATCAGGAAAGTCAAACCGGTCGCCAGCAGGGTCCCGAAGATGTCGCGCGAGTGCCAGGCGATATAAATGCCGCAAAACAGCAGGACCACAAACGCGACGACGACGCCGAGTGTGGCGACCAGGCCGAGTTCCTCTCCGACATTGGCGAAGATGAAATCGGTCTGGTGCTCGGGCAGATAACCGAATTTCTGGCGGCCGTTGCCCAATCCAAGGCCGGTCCACCCGCCGGAACCGAGAGCCAGCGTCGCCATCCAGGCCTGGTAACCGACGCCCTCCTTCGTTGCTTCTGGATTCAGCCAGCTCGCCACGCGGTTCAGCCGGGTCGCGTTGTTCAACAGAAAAACGGCAAAAATAATCACCCCTGCAAGAAGAGGTGGCAGGAAGCATCGCCAACGAACTCCCGCCACCAACAGCATGATCCCGCTCACGGTGGCCAGCAATAACGTGGTCCCCCAGTCAGGCTCGAGGAAAATCAGGCCGAGAACGAGAGTGACAAAAATTCCGGGAATCACCAGACCGCGTCCGAACGAGGGCATGAACCGTTGATAACGCTCCGCGTAATGGGCCAGCAGAACGACCAGGCCAAGCTTGGCGAATTCAGACGGTTGAAAACTCTGATGCGCAATGCTCAGCCAACGACGGGCGCCACCCGCCTTGACACTGACACTGCTGGGGATCAACACCACGACAAGCAAGGCAACCGCCGCAAGGAACAGCGGCACAGAAACTTTTTTGAGATGACGGTAGTCAATGCACGCCACAATTCCCGCCGCAATCAGACCCAGGCCGCACCAGACGACCTGCGTCGTGGGCGAGCCCGGCACCGTCGGGCTCATGCTCGAGCTATAGAGCATCACCAATCCCAATGACAGCAGCGCCGCGACGCAAAACACCAGGATGGTGGTGGCGTATTTCATCGTCAAAATGTCATTCGCGCACGTTCCTGCGCTCGATTGTCATTTGTGGAGCGAACCGCGCCTGAGGACGCGCGGCCGCCCCGTTCTTATTACAGGTTCCCGGTCCCTCCCGGCGGAGGTGCCGTCGGCGTCGCCGGTGCGGTGGGCGTACTCTTCGCCGCAGGCACTTTCAGTTTGTCACCCACCTTGATGCGGTCGGTCTTCAGCCCGTTGAGCGCCTTGATCTCGTTGACGGTCGTGGCGTTGGCCTTGGCGATCTTAAGCAACGTATCGCCGGTCTTTACCACGTACACGTTATCCATGCCGTTGCCCGCCGAGGTTGCAGCCGCCACGGATGCTGCCGGGGCTGGAACCACCAGTTTTTGACCCACCTGCAGCCGGGTCGAGTCCACTCCGGGATTAGCCTTCCCGATGGCGCTGGCCGACACGCCGAATTTTTTACCGATCGTGTAAAACGAATCGCCTTTCAGCACGATGTACTCGCGCGAGGCGCCTGCGGCGGTCGCCTCCGGCGCCGGCAATGCGGGAATTGGCGCGGTAATGTTGGTCGCCGGTTGAAGCCCCGGTTGAGTCAATTCCTGTAACGGCGGGTTCGTCGAAAGTGCGCCCGCGTTGGTCGGGTAAAGATTGGTCTGGTCCAGGGGTGGCAGCGTCGAATCGTTGGTGGACAGGTTATTTTTGGCGGTGACGTCCTCCTTCTTGCAGCCTTGAATGAGCAGGCCGCCCAAAAAGACCAGATGGATTGCCACGATGATATAAGCGACGCGGAGATGGGGCCTGCTTTTGGCTTTTTGCTCAAGGAGCGAGCCTTGTGGAATGAGCGGACTCGGATTGTTCATAATTATTGGTGGCGCTTTTAGCGGCGTTGTTTCGCTTGAGGCGTTGGTTGCATTTTCAGTTTTCGCGCCGGCGTTTTCCCTCAAAAAACGTCGGAGCAAATCATTTATTTCAAATTAACTGGCGCACTGGTTTCACAGGTTCGGTTTCTCCACCGCCAGCGCTGGTGTTTCCCCCGCCAGTGCCACGACCGGTGGTCTGCTTCCACTGCCCGACCGCCTGGCGAAACACTTCACCCCGGTGCTGGTAATTCTGAAACATGTCAAAGCTGGAGCAGGCTGGTGAAAGCAACACGACATCGCCAGGAACAGCATCCGCAGCAGACTTCTGGACTGCTTCTAACAATGAACTTACCACCGTGCAAGGAGTAAAAAGGCTCCACGCCGCGCGGATTTTCTCACGGGTTTCGCCCAGCAGATAGGCGCGCTTTACGCGCTGCGAGAGCAGCGGCCCGACATCGTGAAATTCAAAGCCTTTGTCCTGGCCGCCGGCGATCAACAGTACATTTGGCTCACCCGCCCTCGCGGCCGGCATGGCCAGCAGCGCCTTATGCACCGCGTCCAGATTGGTCGCTTTCGAATCGTTGACGAAGCGGACCCCGTTGATTTCTGCGACGAGTTCGCAACGATGCGGCCCGGGTTCGTAGGTCATCAACGCCGCGGTGATCTCCTCCAGCGGAATTCGCAATACACGCCCGACTCCAAGCGCGGCCATCAGGTTCTCGGCGTTGTGCGGCCCGCGCAACCTGCACTTGTCCATGTCGAGGAGGGGACCGGTCCAGTCGGGCAACCGACTGACCAGCAGACCGCGGTCGAGGTGGATGTCCGCGCGGCGATTGTTCGCGCTGAAGGTGATGATCTTCGATGGGATTTCCACTTTCAAAGACCGCAACTGCGCCAGCGCCTCGCTCTGCACGATCGCCCAATCGAACGCCTGCTGGTTTGCAAAGAGGCGGGCCTTGGCGCGTGCGTATTCGGTCATGCCGGGATAACGGTCGAGGTGATCCGGCGTGATGTTCAGGAGCACCGCCACCGCAGGCCGGAAAAATTGAATCGTTTCCAATTGAAACGAGCTTACCTCAAGCGTGAGAAAATCCAGGTCTTTGGTCCGATCCGCCACGGCGCACAAAGGCAGACCGATGTTACCGGCGGCAATCGTGTGGCGGTGCGCCTGTTTGAGGATTCGATCCACCAGCTCGGTCGTGGTTGTTTTTCCGTTCGTTCCCGTGATGGCGATGTTCAGGCACCGTGACGCCCGGAAACCCAGTTCGAGCTCGCTGATGAGCGGTACGTTCCGGCGAACGAGACCTTGCACGACCGCGCACTGCACGGGCACACCGGGACTGATGACCGCGAGGTCCAGAGGGTCGGCAGGCGATTCCTTCACTCCCAGCCGCACTTCGACCCCCGCCGAGCGCAACGCTGCGGCGTCTTTGCGAAGCTGCGGCGAATCAGCGCTGTCAATCGCCAGCACTTTCACCCCGTGCGCGCGCAACAGGCCGCCCGCCGCGCGCCCGCTCGCGCCGATCCCGATGACCAATACCTTTTTGTCCGCCAGTTCGTGCATGTCTAACGCAACTTCAGTGTGCTGAGTGCAACCACCGCACATAAGAAACACAAAATGTAAAAACGAATCACGACCTGCGATTCATACCAGCCCTTCTTTTCAAAGTGATGGTGCAACGGCGCCATTAAAAAAATCCGTTGACCCACTCCCGTCCGGCGCCGCGTGTATTTGAACCACGCCGTCTGCAGCATCACCGAAGCGGCCTCCGCCACGAACACCCCGCCCGCGATGACCAGCACCAGCGGCTGATGAATCAACACCGCAATGATGCCCAAAACACCACCCAGGGCGAGCGACCCGGTATCGCCCATGAACACCTGCGCTGGATGACAGTTGAACCAGAGAAACCCGAGTCCGGCGCCGATCATCGCCGCGCAAAACACCGTCAGTTCGCTGGCTCCGGGAACGAAGGGGATCTGTAGATACTCGGCGAACCTGAAATTACCGGCAACATAGGTGAAAACCAGAAACACGGAAGCCACGATCAGCGTGCAGCCGACGGCCAGGCCGTCGAGCCCGTCCGTCAGATTGACAGCGTTTGAGCTGCCCATGATGGTCAGGACGGTCAGCACAAGACCGACCGGCCCCGCGCTCGTCAGAACGGATTGTTTGACGAATGGCACCATCACCTCGGTGATCAGCGTCTTCGTTTCCGGCAACAGCCAGAGGTAAACCCCGATGAACAATGCCAGGGCGAACTGCACCCAGAGTTTGACGCGTGACCTGGTACCCCGGCTGTTCTGTTGAGTGATTTTCATGTAATCGTCGTAGAAGCCCAGACCAGCCAGCACAATCAACGAGAGCAGCGTCAGCAGTATCAGCGCGTTCAATTGCGCCCACAGCAACACCGCCAGGTCCAGCACCAGAACGATCAGGATGCCACCCATCGTCGGTGTTCCCCTCTTGCTCAGCACGCGCATGGCAAGCCCGCCGCCCTCCTCCGCCTTGTCGCTGTAATGCTGTCCGAACTTGAGTTGCTTTAACCAGGCTATCACCTTCGGCCCAAGCCAGAGGCTCAACAGTAATGCCGTGATCGCGGCACCCGCGCTTCGAAACGTGACGTAACGAAACACACGCAACGGCGAGACGAACTCGGCCCACGCGGTGCCGGCGGCCTGTTGCTGCAAGAATTGGCTGAAATAGAACAGCATGCTCGATTCTACCGGTTGTCGCGCCGCGCCGCGAAACGCGCCGTTTGAATCATGCGCCGCTTCGCCGGAGAGGGCAGTAATCCGGGGCCGCGCCGAAAGACACTCGGGCAGTCCGGGTCGTGTGAAGACGGCGTCTTTGAGAAATGCACGTCCGTCATTTTTGATTCGCAGTTCGTATAGTTCATTTGTCGCCGACTTCGCCGCGCAGCACTTCACACACTCGTTCCAACCGTGCGG
>DATNDF010000033.1 GCA_035607015.1 Candidatus Angelobacter sp.
CGCGTCCCAAATGTGTTGATCCACATTCCACGGCATCAGCCATACCAGGAACGCGGTCCCGACGATCCAGATCGAAACAGAGCCGAACACGAAGCCGCGTCTTACGAGCTTGCGTTTCAACGCAAGCCGGAATGACACGACCGCAACACTCAGTTTCAACGCGCCGGCAAATCCAATCAAGAGGAGCGCGGCGTCACGGAAGTTGGGATGCCGGTCAAACCATCCGATGATATTGCCGAGTCCGGCATAAGCGATCAGCAGGACGACGAATGACCACGGCAATCCCGGCACACGGCCGGTCAGCCACAGCGGGAACAACCCGAACAGAACGTGCAGTGACAAAACCCCGATGGCGATCAAGCTTATTTCCTGCCCGGGTTCATGGAGAAAATTATTGAGCCATGCGTCCAACTCTCCGTTCGCCACGGCCCAAAGGCCGACGCCAAGAACGGCCATCAGCCAGCCTCCCATCCAGACGGCGACCATCGCCTTGAGCTTTGAGAACGCGAGTTCGCCGTCCGCCACCGGCAACGCGGCCTGGAATGCCGACACCGGCAACCGGCGCGAAGCACAGTCGCCGCAAATCATCAACCCCAGGACGGGCGTCCAGATGAAAACCAGAAACAACAGTATGGGACCGCACACGGAGCCGTATAAATCCGCGGTTCGGGCGCCGTTCAAAAGAGCGATTGCGTTCAGCCCAAAGATGAATGCCATCACAACTGCCAATCCCCATAAGGCCAGTCGGCCGTTTCGCCGGCACTCGACCCAGAACAGTGCCGAAGCAGGTGACGTGAAGTCCCGGCGGCGTGAGAACACGTTGGCGATCCGGTCCATCAGCGCCGTGAGCGCCGGCCAGTCGCGCCATTCACCTTTGCGGACGCGCGCCACGCCCAGCCACGCGACGAACGGAGCCATGACAAGCGAGGCGGCATAAATCGCTATCAAAGCAGCCTTTCGTTCCGGCCATCGGCTCAATTCCCCAAACGGCAGTCCGCTCAACACAGCAGCCGCCGTAATCAGTACTATGAGCAGCGCCGCCCGTGTCTTCGGGAAGCCCGGCAAAATCCAGACGAACGTCTGAAACCACGCCAGCGTCGCAGGCAACAACAACAAGAAATAACCGTCCGGCATCTGCGCATCCGTCGGAAAAATCGACGGGAGCGAAGCGAACACAAGCCGGGACCAGGCGAAGTAGAGCATCGCGACGAAGCTGGTCCCCATCGCCATCGGCACCGCGATCAACTGCCCCGTTCGCACCGGGAGCGTGAAAAGGCGTGACGGAACACCGCTGAAACCGCGCAGCGCGGTCGATTCCGCCAAAGCAAATACGACCAGAGATATCAGCAATGAAAGTCCCAGCAGCACTCCGCTCCATCCGGTCGCAAACTCGGCCCAGTAATTGGCTTGAAGTTGCGCCTCTCCAAGTTCCGGGGGAGTCGGCGGAAGAGGCGGTGCCGTATATCTGATTTCACCGCCGAGTAGAAGATCTGGAGGAGGTATGATCGCCCTGGCCGTATCCTGTCGCGTCGCACCACGCCTCGTGTCTGAGGGGCGAGTTCCTTCTCGACTCATAAAGGTACCGGCGCGGGGCAACTCGGCTGTGAACTTTTCCACCAGCGCCGAGTAATGTCTCGCCCTCTGGCTCAATCCAACACAAACCAGGAAGAAGATAATCAACAGGAGGAATCCATAACGATTCTTGCGCCAGATTTCCCAGGCGATGGCGGCGCCGGGCGAATTCATCACTTGGCGGCGGGTTGAGGGTTGAGTGACACTGATCGTTCGCCTCCGACGCGGGCGAGGAAGATTTCATCCAGCGACGCCGTGGTCTCGCTCACGACGCGCGCGCCAAGTTTCGCTGCAGCCTCCACCAGTTCACCGCGCGCGCCGTTGCACAGGGCCGTCCATTCCAGGCCTTCGCCGGTGGTATGGAGCGCGCCCGCGAGCATCGGCGGTACCCGCAATGGCGCGGGAAAGCGCAGCGTCAGGCGGAAGTGGGCCTCGAGGATTTCATCGAGCCTGCCCTGGAGCACAATGCGTCCGCCGGCCATCATCGCCACGCGATCCGAAACGCGCTCAATCTCGTCGAGCAGATGTGATGAAAAGAAAACGGTGCGGCCCTCGTCGGCAACCGTGCGCACGATGGCTTCGAGCATTTCCCGACGCACCACCGGGTCAAGACCAGAACTCGGTTCGTCCAGCACCAGCAGTTCGGGCCGGTGCGCGAGCGCGGCCAGCAAACCGGCCTTGGCCAGCTCGCCCCGCGAGAGCTGTTTGATTCGCGCCGCCGGATCGAGTTGAAACTGTTCGCGCAGTTGCCCGGCGTAGGCGGCGTCCCAATTCCGATGAAACGCGCGTGTGTAACGAATCAACTCGTCCACGCGCATCCAACCGGGCAGGTCGCGGTCCTCGGAGAGAAAACCCACCCGACTCAACACGCCGACCGGGTCCGCCACCGGATCGAGGCCGAAAACCCGCACAGAACCGGACTCCGCCTTGAACAAACCCAGGACGTGTTTGATGAGCGTCGTCTTGCCCGCGCCATTCGCACCCACCAGCCCGAACACCTGTCCGCGCTCGACGTTCAAATTGACGGCGTCGAGCGCAAGTTTGGATTTAAACCGGCGCGAGAGGCCGCCGACGGCGATCACAGATTCATTCGGAGGAGAAGTTGGCGAATTCATATCCGTTCTATTCCTTTGACTGCATTGCCCTGTGGCGCTCACGAATCAAATCGAGCAGTTCGCTGAGTTCGACTTCCAGATGCTGTGCCTCGGCGACCAGTGCGTCCGCGCGTTGCGTGAGGATTTTCAGCTTTTCAGCGCGCTTGAGTGGCGAACCGTTGTCCGAGACGTAGGTTCCCGAGCCGTGGCGTTTGGCAACGATGCCGGCGTGTTCGAGTTCGGCGTAGGCGCGGGCAACGGTGTTCGGATTGACCACGAGATGTTCGGCCAGCACGCGGATCGGAGGCAGCTCTTCACCCGGTGCGAGCCGTCCGGATCCGACCAGGTATCTCACCTGGTTGACAATCTGGCGATAGATCGGCACGCCGTCCCGCGGTGAAATGTGAAGTTGCATGGTCAGGTTTCGGTCGGCACCGGCGTCGGCACGAACTGCCGGGCGCACGCGAAGGCGAGCACGAATGAGACGAACACAGTGCCGGACCAAAAGAGCGAGATCATCAGTTTGGCTGTTTGCCAGTCTCCCGCCATGTAACCGTCGGCCAGCGCCTCCGGCCCGTAAACGATCCGCACGACGACACAACTGGCGATTTTGATCGCGCCGACTATGAATGCGGAAAACACCACGGCGGCAAATGGCTTTCGAGTCCGCACCGTGAGATACGGAACGATGCCCAATGCCGGCGTTGAACTGAGGACCGCCAGCAGAGGAACCGAAAGACCGTGGGGAACTCGCGCCTTCGCGCTCATCAGACTGAAAGCGGCCGCCGCTGCGAGCGTTGTAATTGAAACGGCGGACATCCGGATGGTCCGGACGTTTTCAGGCGATTCGGTCGCTGTTTCAACACGAAGGCGTTCTTTGCCGAAGGCCCTGGCTGCAAGGATCGCACAACCGAGCCCCAGGCACATGAGTGAGTAATCGCTGATACCGTTTGCCGGTGTCGCAGCCGCCACCAACCCCGCCACTACGACGGTAAGGACCCCCCAGGGCAGGAGATATTTGATTTCGGTCAGGATTGCCGGGCGCATGACGTTCAATAGTGTATTAGTTCAATAATACACTTGGCGCGCGGTGTCAATTGTTTTTTCTGGGCCGCGCTTCACCCGCGCTGGCGCGAATGAACTTCCCATTTCAACCGGGTTTGATTACCATATGTCCAACCCAACCAGACCAGCCATGATGGAAGTAAAAATCCAGTGCGGTTGCGGTACGCGCTACAAATTCGACTGGGAGTCCGCCGATGGCCAGGTGGCCGCCGCAGTTCAATGCCCCAAATGCGGTGGCGATGGCACTGCCGTCGCCAACCAGATCATTCAACAGGGCCGTTTGCCTGCGGGAGCCGTTTCCGGAGCTGCGGTCGCGTCTTCAGGCGCAGTCTTCCCCGCGGCGGGTTCCACGGGGCACACGGTCCATCTGAGCGCGCCAGGCGCGTCGCCGTCATCCAGCCCTTTTGCCGCGCAAGCCAATCGCTCGTTGCTCGAGCGCACGTCATTTTTCGTCAAGGAACGCGTTGCCGTTCTAAAGCTCGTGGATACCTACGACATTTTCGATCCGGCAACAGGCCAGCAAATTGGCATCGCGAAGGAAGAGCCGCCGATCTGGGCAAAGTGGCTGCGGCTGGTGATCCAAAAGCACATGATGCCGACCACGGTGAACATCTACGAACAGGAAGGCCGGCCGCCGGTTGCGTCGATTCATCGCGGCTTCACGTTCATCCGGTCAAAAATCCGTGTCGTCGCGGGCGGGCGGCCATTGGGTTATTTCAAAAGCAAACTGCTCTCCATTGGCGGCGGGTTCAATGTCTTCGACAATCAGGACCAGCAGGTCGCCGAAGTGAAAGGCAACTGGAAGGGTTGGGATTTCAAGTTCATCAGCAAGACCGGACGCGAAATCGGCAGCGTCACCAAGAAATGGGCGGGTCTGGGCAAGGAACTGTTCACCTCGGCGGACAACTACATCATTTCGCTTAAAGATCTGAGCGGCTCCAGTCCCGCGGCCAGCGCGCTGCTGCTTGCCGCCGGTCTGGCGATTGATGTTGTTTTCAAGGAAGCGGAGTAAGGGCATGCCCTGCATGATCAGCGCGGGCTGACATTACCTTGCCGCTCCGGCAGGGCACCTCCATCTCCACAATGGCCGCGGGTTTATCCTGACAAAACGATCGTCTGGTAGCTGCCCGCTTATCGGTGAATTTACACTTGCGGATTTCTTGCTGAGTTCATTGGAATCCGGTTTAGTTTTGTCCGAGATGCCCGCTGAAGCCATGATCGTCTGTGAAAACCTGACCAAGCGCTTCGGCCATTTCACCGCGGTGGATCATGTCAATTTTGCGGTCAGTAAGGGTTCGATCTTTGGTTTCCTTGGCCCGAACGGCTCCGGTAAATCCACCGTCATTCGCATGTTGTGCGGCCTGCTGGAACCCAGCGATGGCCGCGCAACCATCGCCGGACACGACGTGGCGCGCGAAACCGAACGCATCAAATCGCTCATCGGTTACATGTCGCAAAAGTTTTCGCTCTACGACGAATTGACCGTGCATGAAAACCTGATGTTCTACGGGAGGCTTTATGGGCTGAGCGGCGCGGCCCTGCTGCAGCGGCGCGACGAACTGGTCGCGCTCGCGCATCTCGAACCCTATTTGCAACGCCGGGCCGCGTTGCTGTCCGGTGGCTGGCGGCAGCGGCTCGCCATGGCCTGCGCGCTGGTGCACAAACCGAGTGTGCTCTTCCTCGATGAACCGACCGCGGGGATTGATCCGGTGGCGCGTCGCGAACTGTGGGATCTGTTGTTCGAATTTTCCAGCATGGGCATGACGCTGTTCGTCACGACGCATTACATGGATGAAGCCGAGCGCTGCTCGCACGTTGGCTATATTTACATGTCGAAGCTCGTCGTGTGCGGCGAGCCGGACGATTTGAAACATTTGCCCGTGGTGAATCCGCCGGGCACAAAACGCCTCGATGTCACCTGTGACCACGTTACTGTCGGGCTTCAGGCACTGCGCCATTTGCCCGGCGTACGAACGGCCACGGTATTCGGCCAGTCCATGCACCTGCTGGTGGAAGGGTCACTCACCGGGGAGACGATCCGCGTTGAACTGGCCAAGATGAACATTGCCCGGGCCGACATCCGCCCCATTGCGCCGTCGCTCGAGGACGTGTTTGTGGCCCTCACAACGGGGGATGGAAATGGGGGAGTCAAATGACCACACTGTTTCGCGGCTTCAACGCCATTCTCTACAAGGAGTTCCTGGTCGTGTTGCGCGACCCGCTCACGCTCTTCTTCATGTTCTTTCCGCCGCTCATTGAGATGATCGCCTTCGGCTACGCGCTCGACAACGACGTGAAGCACATGGCGATGGTCGTGTTGAATGAGGACCGCACGGTCGAAAGCCGCCAGATCATTGACCGCTTCGTGAACACGCAGACGTTTCGGGTCGTCGGCGATGTGCAGAGCGTGGAGGAAATGGCGGTGGCGATCCGCCGCGGGAAGGCTTATGTGGGTCTGCAAATCCCGCCGAACTTCACCCGCGACCTGCGCGCGGGGCGCAACGCCCAGGTGCAGATGTTGATTGACGGCTCGAGTTCCACCATCGCGTCGTCCGCACTGAACACGGCGCTGGGTGTGGCGTTTCGCGAATCGGTGTTCCGGCTGCTCGGCGAAACCGGGCGCCGCGAGCTGCCGGTGGAAGTGCGGCCGCAGATT